>JAKFUQ010000089.1 GCA_021732645.1 Rhizobacter sp.
CCGGGTGACGATCAGCCTGCGCGACCTGGTGCACACCGACACGGTGTTGCACGACGTGACCGCTGCACGCTTCCAAGCGCCGATCTGGCTGCACCAGGTGCACGGCGTGCCGAATCCACAAGCCAGTCTGGCCGAGATTCTGCTGACCTGCGGCTACCTCAGCGCGGAGGCCTTGCAGGGTCTGTTCATCGGCTGGCGCAGCCTGCTGGGCACGCTGCAACCCGATTTGCTGGTGGCGGACTACGCGCCCACTGCCGTGCTGGCTGCGCGCAGTCTGGGCATTCACAGCGCCGCCATCGGCATCGGTTTTTTTCTGCCTCCCGATACCGCACCGCTGCCCTCACTGCGCGACTGGGAGCCCCTGCAAGCCGGCCGCCTGGCAAGCGCCGACGCGCAGATGCTCGGCAGCATCAACGGCGTGCTGCAACGGGTCGGCGCGCCGCCGCTGCAACGCGCTGCGCAGGCCTTGCAAGGCGACACACCCTTGCTGTTGACCTGGCCCGAGCTCGACCACTACCACCGAGACCGGCTGCCGCCTGGCCAGCGATGGTGGGGGCCGAGCATGTTGTCGCAAGCGGGGGCCCCTGCCGCCTGGCCGGCCGGCTCGGGCCCCAAGGTGTTCGCGTACCTGAAGTCCGGCCACCCCGATCACGCAGCACTGCTCCACGCCCTGGTGGCCAGCGGCTGCCGCACGATTTGCTACCTGCCCGAAGTGGCAGCGGGCGGCCCGCAGCCGGTGTTGGATGCCAGCATCAGCTACGCCCCTGGCCCGGTCGACCTGAGCATCACCCTGCCCGAATGCGATCTGTGCGTCTGCCATGCGGGCGAAGCCACTTTGGCGCAATCACTGCTGGCCGGTGTCCCGGTGCTGCTGATGCCGATGCAGGCCGAGCAGTTCCTGATCGCACGCCGCGTGGCGACGACGGGCGCGGGCGTCAATGCTGCCGCGCTGCGTCGGCCCGTGGATTACGTCGCACTGGTCGGCGCCATGCTGGGCGCAACGACACATCGCCACGCGGCACAGGACTTGATGAAGACCTACGCGGGCTACACGCCCCAGCAGCACACGCGGGACTTGGTGGACGAGTTCGAGCGGCGGCTGCCCTGAAAAGCACGAGGGGCCCGCAGGCCCCTCGTATCGGCTGCGGCAATCCGGGTGCGGATCAACCCGCTGCGCGTCGGCGCCGTGCAGCCCACCCAATGCCTGCGAGGCCGGCCAGCATCAAGGCGTAGCTCGAAGGCTCGGGCACAGCGGCCGTGAACTGCACCAAGTTGCCTGCCACACCGGGTGGCAGCGCCGCACGGTCGTCCGTGACAAAGATATCGCCACTGTCGAAATCGACATCGAACGGATCCCCCGAGTTGGCCTGCGACCCGCTCGGCGCTGCCATCACGGTGTAGCCGGGAACTTCGACCGTGTGCGCGCCGATGATGATCACTTCGTTGCCGCTGTTGCAGCCGCCGCCATACCCGTCGCTGACGGCCAGAAAGATGTCGCCGTAGCCGCCATAGCCACCGTAGCAGCTGCCCGCAGCGATCGCCTGTTCCGGCACGAAATAGCTGGTGGGCGGCACCACGCGCTCCACACTGGCCACCGAATTGCCGCGGGCAAAGGTGTCCAGCTGGTAGCTCAGCTCGATCGAATCACCCGCAGCGATGACCCCCAGGTCCACCGATCGGCTGACCCCGCTGACCGTGTAGTAGGTGCCCGCGCCTGCGTACAGCGTGGCATCGCCGGTCGTGGCAAAGGTGGTTCCGGCAGCGGTGCTGGACAAGGTGGCCGAACTGCCCCACACGCTGCTGCCGTTGCGCTGGACGTCGAACGTCAGCCCGGCCGTGACGAACTCGCTGCCAGACAGCGGCGAGCCGATGTTGTTCGTCAGATAGCCGGGGGTGATGTAGAAGCTGAAATTCGCGGTTTGTGCCACCGCAGTGTTGTTGGTGAGGGTCTGAACGATTCTGAACGAGCCTGTCACGTCGTAGAGGCCATTGCCCGACGAGCGGCTGCCGAAGTTGCCGGTGGCTGAGCCGTAGCTGTGCAGTACCGCGTTGTTGTCGCCGGAGCTGGGAAAATCAATGACATCGACCGAGCCTGAGCTGGCCAACTGACTCAAGGTCTGCTGCGGATCGGTGCCCAAGATGTAGCTGCCGTAGGCCGCGATCGAATTCACGTCGACCGATTGCGCCTGCGCAAGCGGGAGCGTCATCGCCAGCAAGGCAGCGCAAGACAAGCGGCTGCGCACCAGCGGTGCACGGGTGAAGTGGGTGAGATTCGGCATGGTGTTCTCGCGGTGAGGTCAGCCGCAAAACTTTAGCACCCACGGGTCAGGCTTGGACACCCGAACACCCCCTGAACCACGGGGTAGACACCCCGGGCTTTTATGTTGCCGAAATCTCTGTTTGACATCCAAGACGAGCGGGTTGCCTTGGTCTGGACCGACCCGCCGCAGGCATCACGGCAAGCGCGCTTCTTCCGCCGCGTGACAGGCGACCTGTCCCGCATTGAAGGGCTTCAGTTCGGGTCGCTCGACCCGACAGCGCTCGTTCGCATGCGGGCAGCGCGGGTGGAAACCGCAGCCCGCTGGGGGCTGCAGCGGGTTGGGCAAATCGCCTTGCACCGACTGGCGCGGTCGGCCGCTCATGGCGATGTCGGGGATCGCCTCCAGCAGCATGCGCGTGTAGGGGTGCATCGGGCGTGAAAACAGCGCGTGGCGATCGGCCAGCTCAACGAGGCGGCCGAGGTACATCACACCCACCTGGTCGGCCACATGGCGCACCACCGCGAGGTTGTGCGAAATGAACAAGAGGGTCAGGCCGTTGCGGTGTTGCAGGTCTTGCATCAGGTTCAGCACCTGCGCCTGGACTGACACATCGAGCGCCGAGGTCGGCTCGTCGCAGACCAGGAATTCCGGCTTCGACGCCAACGCGCGGGCGATCGAGATGCGCTGGCGCTGACCGCCGGAGAACTGGTGCGGCCGCTTGTCGGCATCGTCCGGCGACAAACCCACCGAGGTCAGCAACGCGGCGATGCACTCGCGCTGCGCTGTACGCCCCGCCACCAGGCGGTGCTCGATGAGCGGTTCGCCCACGATGTCGGCCACGCTCCAGCGCGGGTTCAGGCTCGCGTATGGGTCCTGAAAAATCATCTGCAAGCGCCTGCGCAGTGCGCCGGCCTGCCCTGAAGCGAAGGCCTGCGTCATGTCGATGCCGTCCATGCGCACCTGACCGGACGTGGGCGTGTGCAAGCCGACCAGCAGGCGCGCCACGGTGCTCTTGCCGCAGCCCGATTCGCCGACCAGCCCGAGCGTCTGCCCGCGCGCAATGCTGAAGCTGACGCCATCGACCGCGTGCACGAACTGCGGCGCGCGACGCTCGATCACACGCGCGAGCCACGGCGCCGACACATCGAAGTGCTTGCTCAGGCCGCGCACCTCGACCAGCGGTGATCCGGTGGCGCCCGTCATCGAAGCAACTCCGCGTCATGCAGCCAGCAGGCGGCGCGCGTCGCCCCGGCGGACATCAAGTCGGGGCGCTCGCTGGCACAGCGCGCCCATGCGCGCGGGCAGCGGGGATGAAAAGCGCAGCCGGGCGGCGTTGCCCCCAGGCGCGGCATCGCACCGTCGATCTGCAGCAGCCGCGCGCGCTCGCCAGTGAGCGACGGGATTGCCCCCATCAGCCCGACGGTGTACGGATGTGCCGGGCTGTGAATCACCTCGCGCACCGGCCCGATCTCGACGATGCGCCCGGCATACATCACCGCCACGCGGTCGCAGGCTTCGGCGATCACGCCCATGTCGTGCGTGACCAGCATCACCGCCATGCCGCGGTCACGGCACAGCCGTTTCAGCAGCGCGATCACCTGTGCCTGCACCGACACATCGAGCGCGGTGGTCGGCTCGTCGGCAATCAGCAGGCGCGGCCCGGCGGCCAGCGCCAGCGCGATGACGATCCGCTGCCGCATGCCGCCCGAGAACTGGTGCGGATACTGGCTCAGGCGTTGCGCAGCGCCGGTGATGCCGGTCTCTTCGAGCAGGCTCACCGCGCGAGCCACCGCCTCGGCCTCGCTCAGCGGCAGGTGCGTGCGTATCGTCTCGACGAGTTGGTGGCCGATCGTCAGCAGCGGGTTCAGCGCCGTCATCGGGTCCTGGAAAATGCTGCCGATCTGCCGGCCGCGCAGGCGGCGCATCGCGTCGTCCGGCAGCGTGTCGATGCGTTGCCCGTCATAGACGATGCGGCCACCGCTGATGCGGCCCGGCGCCTGCAGCAGGGCGATGATGGCCGCGCCGGTCAGCGACTTGCCCGCACCGGACTCACCGACGATGCCCAGCACCTCGCCCGGCGCGATGCCGAACGACACGTCGGACAGCGCGCGCAGGCTGCCGTGGCGCGTGGTGAACTCGACGCACAGCTGATCGACTTCAAGCAGGTTGTCCATCTCAGCGGGAGCCCGGGTTCAGCGCATCGCGCAGCCAGTCGCCCAGCAGGTTCACGCTGAGCGCGATCAGCACCAGCATCGCACCGGGGAACACCGTGATCCACCACTCGCCGGAGAACAGGAAGTCGTTGCCGACGCGGATCAGCGTGCCCAGCGAGGGCGATGTCGGCGGCACACCGACGCCGAGGAAGGACAAGGTCGCCTCAATCAGGATGGCGGTGGCCACCTGCAAGGTCGCCAGCACCATCACCGGCCCCATCACGTTCGGCAGCACATGGCGGCGCATGATGCGCAGCGGCGCCACGCCGATGACGCGGGCGGCCTGCACGTACTCCTTTTGCCGCTCGACCATCGCACTGCCGCGCACGGTGCGCGCATAAGGCACCCAGCCGGTCAGCGAGATCGCGAGGATCAGCACCGCATACGCCAGCGCGTCGTGCGACTGCGGAAACAGCGCGCGGCCGATGCCATCGATCAGCAGCGCGACCAGGATCGCGGGGAACGACAGCATCACATCGCACACGCGCATCAGGAAGCCATCGGTCTTGCCGCCCACATAACCCGACAGCAGGCCGAGCGCGACACCAACGACCATCGACACCAGCACCGACGCGAGCCCGACCAGCAGCGAGATGCGCGCGCCATACATCAGCGCCGACAGGATGTCGCGGCCCTGGTCGTCGGTGCCCAGCAGGTAGGTGGCGCGCCCCTCGGGCAGCCAGGCCGGCGGCAGCCGCGAATCGGCCAGCTCCAGCGTGGCCAGGTCGAACGGGTGATGCGGCGCCAGCACGTTCGCGAAGGTCGCGCTGACGATGCAGATCATCGCGATGGCGGCCGCCACCATCGCGGTGGGCGACTGGGTGAAGCTGTGCCACAGGTCGCCGGCCAGGAAGCGGCGCAGCGCGCCGGGTGATGAGGCGGCCTGGCTCACGTCGCACTCACTTCACCACCACCCACTTGAACGGCATCATGTTGTCCGGCGGCTGCACCAGCTCGATGTTCTTCTTCATGCCCCAGGCCAGCGCCTGCTGGTGCAGCGGGATGTGGCCGATGTCTTTCGCGTGCAATTCCAGCGCCTCGCGGATCAGCAAGTGGCGCCGCGCCGGGTCGGTCTCGCTTTGCACGGCGGAGGTCAGCGCATCGACGCGGACGTTGCTGTACCAGCCCAGATTGAACTGGCCTTGGCCCTGTTCGGTCGGCGTCGCGAGCACCGCGCTCAACACATCGTGAGCGTCGTAAGTGCCCGGCGTCCAGCCGAGCAGGTACAAGCTGGTCTGGCGCCGCAATATCTTCGGAAAGTAGGTGACCTTGGCTTCGGCCTGAAGATTAATGCGCACGCCGATGCGTGCCAGGTTCGCCGCCACCGCTTGGCAGATCTTGGCGTCATTCACATAGCGGTCGTTCGGGCAGTTCATGCCCACCTCGAAACCTGATGGGTAGCCGGCCTCGGCCAGCAGGCGCTTCGCTGCCGCCACGTCATAGGGCAGGCGACGATCCAGATCGGCGGGATAGCCGTTGACGCCCGGGCCCAGCATCAACGCGGCGGGCGTGGCGGCACCGCGCATCACCCGGATGCGGATCGCCTCGATGTCGATCGCCTGGTAGACCGCCTGCCGCACGCGGCGGTCCTTGAAGGGGTTGCGGCCTTTCACGTCGGCATACAGCAGCTCGTCGCGCTGCTGGTCCATGCCAAGAAAGATCGTGCGCAGCTCCTGGCCCTGCAGCACCTTCAGCGCGGGGTTGGCCTTCAGGCGCTCGATGTCCTGCAACGGCACCGGCTCCATCAGATCGATCTCGCCGCTGAGCAGCGCAGCAACACGCGTGGAGTCGTTGGCTATAGGCGTGAACACCACCTCGGTCACGTTGGTGGAAAGCGGCGCCCAGTAGCCGGCAAAGCGGGTCAGCACGGTGCGTGTGCCGGGCTGGCGCTCCTTCAGCTGGAACGGGCCGGTGCCGTTGGCCTTGAAGCTGGCCGCGTTCTCGATGCCCTTGCGGCGATCCACCGGCCGCGTCGCCTGGTTCGCTTCGCACCACGCGCGGCTCATGATGTAAACGTTAGCGATCACGTCGGGCAGGATCGGGAACGGTGCGTTCGTTTCAATCTCGATCGCGTTGCCGCCGCCCTCACCTCCGACCGCGCGCACCGCCTTGATCGACGCGGTGTAGCTGCGCATGTCCGAGCCCTCACCCGCCGCGCGCTGGAAGCTGAACACCACGTCGGCTGCGGTCAGTGGCGTGCCATCGTGAAAGCGCACGCCGCGCCGCAGCTCGAAGCGCCAGACCGTGGGCGAGGTGGGAGACCAGCGGGTGGCGAGCGCCGACGTCAACGCGAGCTTCTGGTCGCGCCCGACCAGCGGCTCGTAGACATTGCCGAGCAGCGACAGCTGCAGCGCCTCGTTCAACGCATGCGGGTCCATCGCCTGCGCATCGCCCTGGTTGGCGACACGCAGCGTGACCGCCTGCGCGGTACTGGCGAGCAGCGCCAACAGCACGACGGCGATGCGCCACAGATCAACCCGCATCGACCGCCCTTTCGATGCGCAGGCGCGGATCGACCGCGAAGTACAGCAAATCCACCGCGAGGTTGATGACGACGAAGATCAGTGCGATCAGGCACAGGTAGGCCGCCATCACCGGGATGTCGGCGAACTGCACCGCCTGGATGAACAGCAGCCCCATGCCGGGCCACTGGAACACCGTCTCGGTGATGATGGCAAACGCAATCAGTGAACCGAGCTGCAGCCCGGTGATGGTGATCACCGGCACCAGCGTGTTCTTCAGTGCGTGGCTGAAATGGATCGCCCGGTTCGTCAGGCCGCGGGCACGCGCGAAGCGGATGTAGTCGGTGCGCAGCACGTCGATCATCTCGGCGCGCACCAGCCGCATGATCAAGGTCAGCTGGAAGATCGCCAGCGTGACCGCCGGCAGCAGCAGATGCCGCCACCCGTCAGCCGTCAGCAGCCCGGTGCTCCAGACGCCGAGCTGCACCACCTCACCGCGGCCAAAACTCGGCAGCCAGTTCAGCGACACCGAGAACACACCGATCAGGCCGATGCCGATCAGGAAGGTGGGCAGCGACACCCCGATCAATGACACCGCCATCAGCAGCTGCGCATCCCAATGGCCGCGTCGAAGTGCGGCGTACACGCCGAGCGGGATGCCGAGTGCCAGCGCCAGCACCGCAGCGACCAGCGACAGCTCCAGCGTGGCCGGCAGACGCTCGGCGATCAGCGCCGACACCTGGCGGCCCTGGCGCAGGCTGAGGCCGAACTCACCTTGCACTGCATGGCCAATGAAGCTGAAGAACTGGGCCGGCACGCTGCGGTCGAGCCCCAGGTCAGCACGCAGCTGCTCGCGCTGCTGCGGCGTGGCGTCTTGCCCGAGCAGGTTGGTCACCGGGTCGCCGACGAACTGGAAGAGCGCGAACGACACCAGCGCCACCGTCAGCATCACCAGCACCGCCTGCGCCAGGCGCCGAACCACGAAAGCCCCCATCGGTAGCCCGCTGCTCGCCTACTGCGGCTGGCCGTTGGCGCCAACCAATCGAACCTCGCCGTAGTAGGCCCGCGTGGTGCTGCGGGTGTTGTCGCTGTCGGTCATCAGCGCAATCGAGGTCAGCGCGCCCGGGTCTTCGCCGAACGCCCGCCGGTAGTCGCTGGCAATGTCGCGCTCGTGCAGTCGCCAGACCGCCAATTGCGTGGGCCCGGAGTCGACGACGATCTTGCGGATGCGGTCGGTACGCCCGGCGGGGATCACCGATTCAACCGGCGCGCGGTTGTCCCACACGTACATCAGCGTCGCGTACGGCGGCTCTTCCCCCATCACCGCTTCGAGCAGATCGAACAGCAGGCGCGAGGCAAACGAGAGCTTGCTCTGGTCGCCGTCGAAGGCCAGCACGATGCGCGCGGGGGCGTCTTCGGCGTCGCTGCGGCTCAGATCGGCGGCAGCGATCAACGCGGGCACCATCCACGAAAACGACAAACGCCCCAACTCGCCCGGTGCCACTTGCACCCGCCTGCGGTACAGGCTGACGGCATTGTCGGCATCGGCCTGGATGACAGGTCGGCCGTCCATCTCGATCGGCGTGTAGCGCGTCGGTCGCTTCGTCGGCAAGGGGGTTGATTCCCAGGCGGCGGCACTGGCCTGTGTTGCGGCTGGATCGGTGGTGGCGCCCTCCCCACCCGGCTTTGGCTCGGGCGGAGTGGCGCAGGCCACCAGCGCCAGCAGTACCAGCGTTGGGGCAACCAGCGGCCACCACCGGGGCGCAGCGCACCGTGCCGCCGACTTAGGGCAACGCTGAACAAGTCCCCGCCATGCGCGTTCGAGTTCAAAACGGGATGAGTTGTGCGCCAACGTTGCGCGTCGTGTGCCCGCGGGCACACGCAAGCGACTTGGTGCGCAAATCGCCCGTTTTGGGCCGAACCCCTCCGGGGGCGGGCCTTTGCGGGCGATGCGCCTCGTTCCGAAGCCGGGGGCGGGCAGAGAGCCCGACCCCGACTTCGCGCCTTGCGCCTCATCCCGCAAAGACTCCGCCGCGCACGGCGCGGACTTGTTCAGCGTTGCCTTAGAAACGATGGCGCACTCCGAGGGCCACGCTGGTCGAATCGGCGCCCGCGCTCGCGGTCACCCCACCCAGGTAACCGCCGCCGCCGGGTGCGGCCTGGCCCAGCCCGGTGTTGTTGAAGCGGGTGATCACAGCGCTCACATCGGTGCGCTTGGACAGCGCATAACTGCACGCCACGCCATAGGACGCCACATCGGCATTGACCGCGCGGTGGTCGTCGTAGCGGTTGTAGGCGGTGTAGAACGTGAACGCACCCATGCTGTGCCGGTAGCCGAGGTGAAACAGATGCGCGTCTTGCTTGAGCGCCTCGGTGTAAGCGGTCTCGATCAACCCAGCGAAGACAGGGCCGACCAGTGGTGTGATCGACCCCGCAATGTCCGGCACGCCAGACGGGTGATCGTCGTGGATCTCCGAGGCGCTGGCGTGGATGCGGCCGGCGCCCACCGTCAGGTAGCCCCCCACCACCGCGCTGCGCAGCGAGCGCTGTCCGTTCTGGTTGTCGCGGGTGTTGTAGGCGACACCCACGCCAAAGGCGTCGGTGCGGTACATCGCCAACGCCCCCAGCGAGCGGCCGAGTTCGGTCGACTGCTCACCGAACGCCACCTGCAAAGAGGCGGTGAATGCGTCTTTTTGCACCCGGTACGACAGCGCGTTCGAGGCGCGGATTTCCACCGCATAGGGGATCACCGCAATCTGCCCGAGGGCCAGCGACGACTGGGCGCTCAAGGCGTCGAAAGCGCCCAGCAGCTCAAAGGCCGGCGTGTACTGGCGGCCTGCCAACACCGCGCCCACCGGGGTGATCAGCCCCACGTAAGCCTGCCGATCGAAGAACGCCGGGCCGTCGCTGCGCACATTGATGCCGATTTGCGTGCCGAGGGCGGCCGAGACGCGGTTGAGCACCGGCTGCAGCGCGGCCTGCTGCGCACCCGACAGCGACGGCAGCAAAAACCGCGCAAAAGTCGCCCGGTCGGGCAACTGGTTCAGTGAGGGCGGCCGGTTGCTGATGCCCCCGGTGTCGACCTCGAGCCGGTTTTCCAGGGTGAAGATCAAGCGATAGCCGTCGCCCAGGTCTTCCTGCCCCCGTATGCCGAGGCGCGAGCCCTCCATCACACCGCTGGCCACCTGGGTGACGCTGCCACCCTTCAGTCCACTGACCCGGGTCACCCCGGCGTCGACGATGCCGTACAGCTCTACCTTGCTTTGCGCCGCACTCGCCGTCGCGGCAGCAGCGAGACAGGTCATCACGAGCAGCCGATTTTTCATGAGGGACGGGGCGAGTTAGGGGGGCGAAGAGGCCGTGCCAAGTGTGGCATTTGAATCACATGCGGCAATCCGCACAGACGATTGGCCCAAAACAGGCGGCCTGACCCGTGCCAAACCTGCTTCGAAGCACGCCGTACGCGCTGACGTGGCAGACAATGATTCCATCGCTGGGGCCGCCCCCGCCGCCAGCGGCCTCGCTGGCCCAACACGGAACCACCGCATGAACGATGCTTTTATCTGCGCTGCAGACCATGCCCTGCGCACCTTGTCGGGAAGCCTGAAAGCGGCTCGCCCGACACCCCGGCCGAACCCGTCCGCGCGCGACAGTGCAGCGGAAGCCGACGCCGCACTGTCGGCCACCGAGCGGGCGCTGTCGGGGGCGTTGATGCGCGTCAACCACGTGGGAGAAATCTGCGCGCAAGCGCTCTACCAGGGGCAAGCACTGGCTGCGACCGACCGCGCGACGCAACAGCGCTTCCTGGCCGCCGCTCGCGAAGAGACCGACCACCTGGCATGGACACAGCAGCGCCTGGATGAGTTGGGTGCCCGCGCCAGTCTGCTCAACCCGCTGTGGTACGCCGGATCGTTCGCGATGGGCTGGCTGGCCGGGCGCGCCGGTGATGCCACCAGCCTGGGCTTCGTGGTGGAAACCGAGCGCCAGGTGGAACAACACCTCGATGAACATCTCGACCGCCTGCCCGCCGCCGACCTGCGCTCACGCGCCATCGTGCACCAGATGAAGGCTGACGAGGTGCGACACGCCAACGACGCACTGCAAGCGGGCGCGGCGCCCTTGCCGGCGGTGGTTCGGTGGGGCATGCGTGCAGTGGCCAAGGTGATGACCACCACCGCGCACCGCATCTGAATGAGTGGCTGAGCCGCGTCAGCCCGCCACGATCTCGAAGCTGGTGGTGATGTCGGCCGTCTTGGCCAGCATGATGGTGGCCGAGCAGTACTTGTCGTGCGACATCGCGATGGCACGCTCGACCGCCGCAGCGGGAAGGTCGCGGCCCGTCAGCACAAAGTGCAGGTGAATCTTGGTGAACACCTTCGGGTCCACCTCGGCGCGCTCGGACGTCACCTTGACCTGACAGCCACTGACCGCATGGCGGCCCCGCTTGAGGATCAGCACCACGTCGTAGGCGGTGCAACCGGCCGTGCCCGCCAGCACCGTCTCCATCGGCCGCGGCGCCAGGTTGCGCCCCCCGCCGTCGGCCGCGCCGTCCATGGTCAGCACATGCCCGCTGCCGGTCTCGGCCACAAACCCCATGCCCATCGCGGGCACCCAGTTGACTGTGCATTCCATCGTCGACCTTTTCGAGTGTGAGAGACCGGGTTTTCAGACTTATATTGCAGTGCAGCAAAATCGGCGCTATATTGCATTCATT
>JAKFUQ010000265.1 GCA_021732645.1 Rhizobacter sp.
TCGCGGGCAGCGTCGCGCCCATCGCGGCGCTGTATGCCTGCAACACGCTGGGCGCCGTCATCGGCGTGCTGGCGGCCGCCTTCTGGCTGGTGCCCGAGTTCGGCCTGACCCGCACAGCTGCGGTGTGTGCGGGGCTCAACCTGCTGTGCGCAGCGCTGGCGCTGGGCTTCGCGACGCCCGTCTCTTCCGTCACGGCCCCACCACCAGCGGCGCCCGTGGCGGCAGGCGACACCCGCATGCTGTGGTGGCTGGCCGCCACCGGACTGCTCGGTATCGGCTACGAGGTGCTGGTGGTGCGCGTGCTCAGCCAGGTCGCCGAGAACACGGTCTACACCTTCGCCATGCTGCTGGCCACCTACTTGGTGGGCAGCGCGATCGGCGCGGCGGCGTATCAGCGTTGGCGGTCGCACCGCGATCACGCCGGCGCGCTGCAAGCCACCCCACACGATCCGAGTCACGACCCCGTTCGTGATCGTCTGCTGCACTTGCTGGCCTTCGCCTGCCTGCTCGGCACCGGCAGTCTGTGGGCCGCCGAATCGGTGAAAACGGCGCTGCTGCAAAGCCTGGGGGTGGGCATGGCGGCGGCGCTGACCGCCGAAGCTGCGCTCGCGCTGGCAGCGTTCGGCGTGCCCACGCTCGTCATGGGCGCGCTGTTTTGCCACCTCAGCACGCAGGCGCAGGCAGGCGGCATCGGCTTCGGCCGGTCCCTCGGCGTCAACACCTTGGGCGCGGCGGCCGCACCGCTGCTTTTCGGTGTGCTGCTGGTGCCTTCGCTGGGGCCGAAAGGCACGCTGCTGGTCGTCGCACTCGGCTACCTGGCGCTCGCGTCGCTGCGCGGCTGGCGCCAGGCTATGGCCTGGGCACCGGCCGCCCTCGCGGGCGCGCTGGCGCTGTGGGCACCGCCGCTGGCCTTCGTCGAGGTGCCCGAAGGCGGTCGCGTGGTGAGCTACCGCGACGGCGCACGGGCCTCGGTCAGCGTGGTCGAAGACGCCCAGGGCGTCTTGCGGCTGCGCATCGACAACCGGCAGCAAGAGGGCAGCAGCGCCACGCTGCTGGCCGATGCCCGGCAGGCGCTGCTGCCGCTGCTGCTGCACCCGGCCCCGCAGCGCGCCCTGTTCCTCGGCCTGGGCACGGGCACGACGGCCTCGTCGGCCGCGGCCGACCCCACGCTGCAGGTCGACGCGGTGGAGCTGCTGCCCGAGGTCATCGAAGCCTCGGCGCATTTCACCCGCGCGTTCAACGACGGCACCCCCAACCCCCGGCTGCACCTGCTGGCAGCCGATGCACGGCGCTACGTGCGCGCTGCCGACCACCACTACGACCTCATCGTCTCCGACAACTTTCACCCGGCGCGCAGCGGGTCGGGGGCGCTCTACACCGTCGAGCACTTCAAGTCGGTCAAAGCGCGGTTGACCGCGTCGGGCGTGTTCTGCCAGTGGCTGCCGCTGCACCAGCTCGATCTCGCCACGCTGCGCAGCATCGTCGGGTCGTTCATGCAGGCGTATCCGGGCGGCGCTGCCCTGCTGGCCACCTACAGCCTGGAGACGCCGGTGCTCGGCCTCGTCGCACGCGGAGACGGCCAGCGTTTCGATCTGGCTCAGGTGCGCCAACGTCTGGCCACCCATGCGCTGCCGCAGCGTCTGGGCGATTTTGGGCTGGCCGACGAGGCGGCGCTGCTCGGTGGCTTTGTCGCCGGACCAAGCGCGCTCGAGCGCTTCGCAGGCGACGCGCCGCTCAACACCGACGACCACCCGGTCGTGGCCTATCAGGCGCCCCGCATCACCTACGCGCCCGATTCCTTGCCGCGCGAGCGACTGCTGGCGCTGCTGGGCGAGGTCGATGTCGAAGCGACCGAGGTCGTCGACGCGGGTGCCGATGCCCACTGGGCACCGCGTGCGGCGGCCTACCGTAAGGCGCGCAACCGGTTCATCGAGGTCGGGCAGCGGGTGCAGCCCTCGGCCGACCCGCAGCGCATGCTGGCGCAGGTGCGCGAGCCACTGCTGGCGGTGCTGCGCGTCAGCCCGGAGTTCCGTCCCGCCTACGACCCGCTGCTGCGCATGGCCAGCGCCCTGGCACGCAGCGATGCGGCGGCTGCCCGTGCCCTGCTTGGCGAGCTGGTGCAAGTGCAACCCGCACGGCCTGAAGCCGCGCAGGCGCTGACCCGCCTGATCGACGACGCACCTTGAACCGCGGTGCAGCCATCCGAACGGGCTGCCTTGCCGCGATGCCCCTGTCGCGAAAGATTCATCGGCCGCATTCATCATGAGTGGCTTCGATGGCGCACCGGCGTCGTCGTTATTTACGCACCGAACATTGCCGCCATGGGCCAGCAGCTAGGCAGATTCAGCGCCGACGGGCCCTCCCGATTGGCGCTCGCCAGCGTTGCACACGCGCCCGTGTGGCTGCTGGTTGCGGCACTGGCAGGGTGCGGTGGTCGGCTGGAGCCGACGGCTTCAACCCTGACCGCATCGGCTGCATCGGCTCCCCACGGTTTTCTGCCCGACACGGCAGCACCAACGCAGGCAGTGAGCCCGCTCGCCGTGCCACCCCAAGAACGGGCTGCTGCCGTGCGCGGCGTGCTGCTGCCGGGGGTCCCCGGAACGAACGCGTATTCGGCACTGCAAGGCCATGTCGAGGAGACGGCAGACGCCAGCGCGTCGGCATCGCAACAACTGAGCGCCGTCATCGACCGCAGCGCCACCGTCGGTCAGGTCAACGCCGCGCTGATAGCGGTCGGCGCGCGCATCGTGGCCATGCAGCCGGGCAACCCCGAACTCATGCTGGATCTGGTGCAAGCCGCCCGCGATCCGGCGGCACGCCATGCCGTCGCCCAGTTGCTGGCAACGCGCGCCTTCACATCGGTACACCGGCCCGGTTCAGCCCCTGCCACGGTGCAGGTGGGATCGTTCGACGCCCAAGCGTTCGACCCGTCGGCACCGGAACCCGTCGACGACCACGCATCGCCGCCTTGACCTCGGTGGCTCTCATGACTGACACCCCTTGCTGGAGCCCGCGTCCATGACATCCCCCTTTGATCGGCGCGTCGCGCTGCGGCTGGGCCTGGCCCTCGGCGCAGGCGTGGTGATCAAACCTGTGGCCGCCTGCGAAATTGCGGCCGGCACCTTCACCATCGTCCATCCGTGGGCCCGAGCCACGGCCGACGATGCCGTGGCTGCGGCCGTGTGCATGACCTTCCACGAGGTGGTCGAGTCTGATCGCCTGATCGGTGCCGAGTCGCCGGTGTGTGAGCGTGCCGAAATGGGCGGCACCGGCGCAGGCCCGCTGGTGGACTTTCTCATCCCCGAAGGCCAGACGACGGTACTCAGCGAGGAAGGCACCTATTTGCGGCTGGTCGGACTGAAGTTTCCACTGCCGGTGGGCCGGCAATACCCGTTGATGCTGATGTTCAAGAAGGCTGGTCCGGTCAAGGCCAGCCTGCACATCGATTACGTGCGCTTCGGTTGAAGCGCACGTTGGCCGCGTCGCTCAGTCTTGGCGCTGGCGGCGTACGTTCAGCGCCAGACCGGTGACGCCGAGCACCAACAGCAGCGCCGTGGTGGGCTCAGGCACGGCCGTGATGGTGATGTCGTCGTAGGCGATGAAGCTGCCGTTGTGGCCGAACGAGACCGACTTGCCGGTGCCGATCACGCCCACCGCGGACAGATTCCAGGTGTCGAACCCGGGATTGGGATTGGAATTCGGGCTGAAAGAGGCCGATCCCACCACATTGCCCGTGCCGTTCAGGCCGTCGTAGACCGTGACGGTGGTCAGCGGCGCCAGGCTCACCGGATCGGTTTTCGACGAGTAGAAAAACGACACCTGGCCGGTGAAGCCGCTGGCCACGTTCAGGATGACCGGGGCTTCAAACCCGAACAACACGGTGACGCCTGAAGGCTGGTTCGAAAATCCAAAGGCCAGCGTACCGTCGTCGATCAGAGAAATACCCTCTGAGCTGAAGCTGGCACCATAATTAATACCCGAGGCACCGGCGCTGTCGGTGCCGCCATTATAAAAATTCTCGACAAATCCGAAACTGGTCGCGCCTTCAAAGTCCAGCGTAAACGAATATGCCGAGCTGGCAGCGAATATACTCGCTGCCGCCGCAATAATAGGAATCAATTTCATTTGCTTGCTCCAAAAGAATGTGGGGGCCGAAAGACGTCGCCCGTCGGTCAGGCGCTCGCGGAGTCTAAGCGTGTGCATCCGCGCCTGACAACCCCCGAGACGCATGAAATCCAGTACAAAATTTTTCGTGCTGCGCCCCCTGTTTTCATTATGTCGTCATGATGACACTGAAGGTATCCGATCGGGCCATGAGGCAGTCACTCCCAACCGATGCTGATTCGAATATGACCCGTTATAGCCAGTCCTCTCGATTAACTTGTCATCGGGTGTTGTCACGCCGCCGTCAATTCGCGTGATTAACCTCCATGTGCAAGTTTGCGTTGGTCGGTCCGACCCAACTTGAAAAAATTCACTCGGCATGTCAAACCCTCTGGAGGAAATTCGATGAAACTCGAATTCGCAAAGAATCAAATCGCGCTCGCGGCCGTCGCCGCACTGGGCGCCATGGCCCTGGCCAGCACGCCACTGTCGGCCCAAGCCGCTGGCAAAGTTCCCGGCAAGTACGTGGCCGGCGACTTCCACAACCACACCACCTGCTCGGATGGCTCGATCTCGATGCAGAACCTGGTGCGCAAATCCACCAGCACCACGGCCGACGCGCCTTGGGGCCTCGACTGGTTTGTGCAAGCGGGCCACGGCGGCAATGGCAACCGCAACTGCACCTTGGCCGAAGACGAGAGCCTGGCCACGCCGGCCTACCCCTTGGTCACCAATGGCGGTACGGTCGTCGGCCCGAACACGACCTGGGCCAACAGCGTTCCGCCCGTGGCCCGCAGCGGCTCCGCACTGACCAACAGCAACATGTGGCGCTGGCAAGCGCTGCAGGAGTTTCAGTACCCCCTGCTGGAGTACCTCGGCGCGCTGAAGAACAGGCCCTTGTTCCTCGGCCTGGAGTCGGTTGTCGCAGGCCACGAGCACACCTCGATGGCCGTGGTTACGGGGCAAATCCCATCGTCGCTCGACAACGCCGTTTTGCCCTCTGCACCCCCCTACACCGCGCTCGGCAACGCCAGCGCCCTGGCCCAATGGACCTACTGCTTCGACCGCGGCGGCAACGACGACATCAGCCGTGGCAACGTCACTGCGGGCGGCACGGTGGGCAACAACTGGAACTGCGCAGTCACCGGCGCGCTGAATGCGACCGACCCGAGCTGGAACGCCGCCGGCCAGAAGCTGCGGATTGCAGGCGGTGCCGGTACCGGCGACCGTGGACACCTCAAGACGGTCGAAGCCGTGCGCTGGATGAATGAGTTCCACCCAAACACCAGCTACTACATCCCCGCCCACCTGGAGCGTGCCGGCACGTTCAACCCGAACGGCAACAACGGCTTCAACGTCGAGCACCTGCGCAACCTGAACAACGCCGGCCCTCGGGTCGCGTTCGGCATGGAATCGCAACCGGGCCACGGCGCATCGTCGGATCGCGGTGAATACCTGACCCGCCGCAACGCCATCAACGGCTTCCGCACCGACACGGCGGGCGGTGTGACCTTCGGCGGCACTGGCGTTTATGCCGCCTACGTCGGTGGCGTGTGGGATGCACTGCTGGGCGAAGGCCGTAACTTCTGGTTCTTCGCCAGCTCCGACTGGCACAACCGCGGTCAGTTCGGGCCGGACGACTTCAGAACCACGCAAGACTTCTACCCTGGCGAGTACCAGCGCAACTACACGATGGTGCGCAACGGCAGCGACAAGCTGCGCCCGCAAACCATCGTCGACGGCCTGCGTTCGGGCAACAACTTTGCCGCCAGCGGCCAGATCATCGACCGCTTGGCGTTCATCGCGTGTGCCTCTTACGCCGGTGTCGGTGCCCGCAGCAATGCATCAGTCGAAGCACTGGCACTGGCCGCTGCCCAGAACAATACCGACATCGACCGCGCCGGTTGCGCCACCATGGGCGAAAAGCTCCTGGTGCGCCCTGGCGCCGAGATCGTGGTGTCTATCGTCGTTCGCGACCCGTCGGGCACCAGCTTCTCTCCCTACACTTTCGCCAACCCGTCGCTGATGCAAATCGGCATGAACCAGCCGCTGAACAAGCCGGTGCTCGACCACATCGACGTAATCCGCGGCATGGTCACGGGCTACAAGACCCCCGGCGCGCCGGATTACGCGGGTGCATGGCCGAACAACTGGGCGTTCAACCCGGATGCGACGCAGATCCCGGCCGCCGCCCGCAACAACAGCGCGGTCATCCACAAGACCTTCAATGCCAGCACCTGGACGGCTGCGGGCGGTGATTTCCTGAAGATGACGTACCGCATTCCGGCAGTTCAGGCTTCGCAGTACGTGCGTCTGCGCGGCACCAACCTTCCGGCCAGCACCCCGTTCGAGACCGACGCAAACGGCAATCCGCTGCGCGATCTGGAAACCAACTCCGCCTCGGTGGCATTCCAGAACGTTGTCGCCGGCCAGCCGCCGGAGTTCCCAGACAACCACTTCCTGCGCATTCCTTGCACCAGCGTCGGCAGCACCGAGTTCAATGGCTGCCCGTCGCACCTGCCCACCAGCACCGTTGGCAACTACACGGGCAAGTTCTCGGCGGTTGACGTCGCGGCATGGGCCGATCTGTGGTTCTACAGTAACCCGATCTACATCGAGGTGCAGGGTTCGACCGTGGTGGCGGGCGTCAAGTAAGCGCACCTCGACCCACTGCGTCTATTTAAGAGCGCCGCGCGGCAACGCGCGGCGCTTTTTTGTCATGGCGCTGGGTTTCGCGAGTGGCACGGCGACGTGTTCTGCGCCGTCTTCGTTTTGACTTCTCTGCGGCCTAGCATCTCCCGCTCTGCGTGTCCTGACTGATTGCAGACACACCTTCGCCTGTTCACGAGACACCACCGTCTGCGGTGCCCCCATCGCCACCACCATGTCCAAACCCTCGCCCACCCCACTTCTGCTCACCGATGTGCCTGCCGCACCGCCAGCCACCGCCGAGTCATCGGGTGCCAGGTCGATGCCTGCCTGGCTGCGCGAGCCGATGTTGCACTTCGCCGTGCTGGGCGCGGCCCTCTTTGCGCTCGACCACTACACCTCGGCTCAGGCGGACGATCCGCGCACCATCGTGGTGGCGAAGTCGGTGGCCGATGAGGCCAAGGCGCTGTTTCGGAAATCGAGCAACCGCGACCCCAACGCCGATGAGTTGCGCGCCTTGACCAGCCGCTGGATCGACAACGAAGTGCTTTACCGCGAAGGCCTAGCGCTGCAGGTGGACCAGGGCGACACAATGATTCGCGAGCGCGTCATCTTCAAGTCGCTGATGGTGGTGGAGTCGGGCGTGAAACTGCCGCCGGTCGACGACACCACCTTGCGCACCTGGTTCGAGACCCAGCGCGCAAAGTACGACGAACCGGCGCGCTACGATTTTCAAGAGGCGGTGTTGTCGGGCGACACCTCGGAGAGCGCCGTGCGCGCGCTGGCCCAGACCCTGAACACCGGCACGCCCGGTGACGTGCAGGCGGGCCTGCGGGTGTTCAAGGGCCGCCCGCATTCCAACCTGGTGCAAAGCTATGGCGAAGAGTTCGCCCGCGCGCTGAACGAGGCCCCGCCCGGCGAATGGCGGGCCATGCCGACCCGGGAGGGCTTGCGCCTGATGCGGCTCGACGGCATCAGCGCCGCCAAGCCCGCCGACTTCGAGGCCCTGCGCAATGTGGTGCTGGCCGACTGGACCGACGCCACGCTGGCCCAGCAGCGCACCGACGCCGTGCGCGAGCGCGCCAAGAAGTACACCATCATGTTCGAAGGCGACAAGACATGATGCGCTGGCTCCAGCGCCTGCTGCTGGCCGCCCTGGTGCTGACGGGCGCTGAGGCAGCCGCGCACGAGATGAGCATGGCCGAGATGGAGATGCGCGAGATCGCGCCCGGCGAGTTCACCTGGCAATGGACGGCCAGCGGCAAGTTCTCGGCCAGCAGCGAGCTCTCGCCCGTGTGGCCCGATGGCTGTCGGGCCGATGCCAACCTGCTGCGCTGCGGCAGCACAGGCCTTGCCGGCAAGCTGTCGATCGATGGGGTCGGCGAGCGCTATTCCGCCGCCGTCATCAAGGTGCGTTGGTTCGACGGGCAGTCGCGTGTCTACACGCTCACCGGCGGCCAACCCTCGGTCCACCTGTTCGGCTCGGCCGACGACCAACGCGGCTGGCGCGACATCGCGTCGGCCTACACCTTCCTTGGCTTCGAGCACATCCTCGGCGGCTACGACCACCTGCTGTTCGTCATCGGCCTGCTGTTTTTGATCGGCTTCGACCGGCGGCTCGTGCTCACCATCACCGCCTTCACCGTGGCGCACAGCCTGACGCTGGCCAGCAGCGCACTCGGCCTTCTGACGCTGCGCTCGCCGCCGGTGGAAGCGACGATCGCGCTGTCGATCATGCTGGTGGCGGGTGAGGCGCTGCGCCAGCGGCAAACCTTGTCGCGGCGCTGGCCTGCGCTGGTCGCCTTTGCGTTCGGCCTCGTGCACGGCTTGGGCTTTGCCGGTGCGCTGAAAGACATCGGGCTGCCCGAGAACCATGTGTCGATGGCCTTGCTGAGCTTCAACGTCGGCGTCGAGCTCGGCCAGTTGGCGATGGTGGCTGCGGCGTGGGTGTTGACGCGGTGGTTGTCGCGATATTCGTGGCCTGTCCTGGCGCGCACGCCCGCGCTGTATGTCATCGGTACGCTGGCGGCGTATTGGTCGTGGCAACGGCTGGCGGCCATCACCCTTTTGGTTTGAGGCCGATGCACTGATCTGCCCACTGCGGGCATGATGGGCTGGGGTGCCGAGTACACCCGCACGCCAACCCATCACCCTTCTTCCCAAGCACGATGTTGCCGACCCGACGCCAGTTCGTGCGCGCCACATGTGGCGCCGCTGCGCTGGGCTGCGCCTCGGGCGGCTGGCGCACCGCATACGGTGCGCCAGCGGTGCTTGCGTCGCTGCCGACGCGCACCGAGGTGCCGCGTTTCGAGCTCGGCATCGCCTCCGGCCACCCGCAGACCGACAGCGTGGTGCTGTGGACGCGGCTGACCGGCGGTGACCTGCCCGATCAGGTCGAGGTGCGTTGGGAAGTGGCGCACGACGAGGCGTTTCGGCGCATCGCCGCCCGTGGAGTCGAGACGGCGCAGGCGAGCTGGGCGCACAGCGTGCACGCCGAGCCGCGTGGCTTGGTGCCGGGGCGCTGGTACTGGTACCGCTTCCAGGCGCTCGGTGAGCGCAGTGCGGTCGGCCGCACACGCACCGCGCCGTCGGTCGATGCCGCCACCGGAGCTGGCAGCCCGTTGCGCTTCGCGATCGCGAGCTGCCAGCGTTACGAAGCAGGCCACTACGCGGCCTGGCGCGATGTGGCGGCACAGTCGCTTGACCTGGTGATGTTTCTCGGCGACTACATCTACGAATCGGCGTCGCGCACCGACGGGCCGCGTCGCCACGAGGGCGGCACCGCGCGCACGCTGGCCGACTACCGGGAACGCTATGCGATCTACAAGCGCGATGCGCACCTGCAGGCCGCCCATGCCAGCGCGCCCTGGCTGATGGTGTGGGACGACCACGAGGTCGAAAACGACTACGCCGCACTGCAGGGCCAGAACCTGGATGCCGATTTCGCGGCCCGGCGTGCGGCGGCCTACCAGGCCTACTGGGAGCACCTGCCGTTCCCAAAGGCAGCCCGGCCGCAGCTCGGCGTGCGCGGGGCCACGATGCGCATCACCGGGCGACTGGACTGGGGCACGCTGGCCCGCATCCACCTGCTCGACAACCGCCAGTACCGTGACCCACAAGCCTGCCCGCGACCGGGCCGTGGCGGCTCGAACACCGTGGCACTGCCGGACTGCCCGGCGTTGCACGACCCTCGCCGCAGCCTGCTCGGCGCCGAGCAGGAACGCTGGCTGGCCGGCGGCTGGGACCTGCGTCGGCCGTGGAATCTGCTGGCACAGCAAACGCTGATGGCCCGCCACGCGTGGAGCGACCCGAGCGCAGCCGCGGGCGGGGGTGCCACCTACTGGACCGATGGCTGGGACGGCTACGCGGCATCGCGCAACCGGCTGCTCGGTACCGTGGCGGCGCGCCAGGTGCCAGGGGTCGTGGTGGTCGGGGGTGACGTGCATGCCCATGTGGTGGCCGACCTGAAAGCCGACTTCGACCGCCCCGATGCGCCCACCGTGGCCACCGAGTTCTGCGGCACCTCGATTGCCAGCAGCGGGCTGCCGCAAGACCGCCTGGACGCGGCACGCTCGTTCAACCCGCACATCCACATGAGTCGCGGCGACCAGCGCGGCTGCATGCTGTTCACCCTGGACGCGAAACACCTGCAAGTGGCGCTGCGGGTGGTCGACGATGTGAGCGATCCGGCCAGTGCCGTGCGCACCGGCGCGAGCTTCGTGGTCGATGCCCAGCAGCCGGGTGCCGTCGCCGTGTGACACGGCGGTGGCATTCGCAGCCACAATCAGTGCCCTTCCTCGCAGCATGTCCTTCCCAACATGTCACCCACACCCACCACCGCGACCCGGCCGCACCGCAACCTACCTGCCCACCTGGTGCACCATCGCCTGCAAGCCTGGGTGGACGAGATCGCTGCGCTGACCCAGGCGGCCGAGGTCTACTGGTGTGACGGCTCGCAAGCCGAGTACGACCGGTTGTGCGACCAGCTGGTGGCCGCTGGCACGATGAAAAAGCTCAACCCCGAGCTGCGCCCGCGCAGCTACCTGGCCACCAGCGACCCCAGCGATGTGGCCCGCGTCGAAGACCGCACCTACATCTGCAGCCAGCACAAGGAAGACGCAGGCCCCACCAACAACTGGATGGCACCGGCCGAGATGCGCGCGCTGCTGCAGACCGGTCGCCCCGACGGAGGCCCGGCCTTGTTCCGTGGCGCCATGGCAGGCCGCACGCTGTATGTGGTGCCGTTCTCGATGGGCCCGCTGGGCTCGCACATCTCGCACATCGGCGTTGAGCTGACCGACAGTGCGTATGTGGTGGTCAGCATGCGCACCATGACCCGCATGGGCCGTGCGGTGATAGACCTGCTGGGCACCGATGGCGACTTCGTGCCCTGCGTGCACACCCTCGGTGCGCCGCTGGCCGCCGACCAGAAAGACGTGCCGTGGCCCTGCAACACCACGAAGTACATCGTCCACTACCCGGAAACGCGCGAAATCTGGAGCTACGGCTCCGGCTACGGCGGCAATGCGCTGCTGGGCAAGAAGTGCTTTGCGCTGCGCATCGCCTCCACCATGGGCCGCCGGGCTGCCGACGCCGATGGCTTGGGCTGGCTGGCCGAGCACATGCTGATCCTCGGCGTCACCAACCCGGCGGGCAAGAAGTACCACGTCGCCGCAGCCTTCCCCAGTGCCTGCGGCAAGACCAATTTCTCGATGATGGTGCCGCCTGACGGCTATGTCGGCTGGAAAGTCACCACCATCGGCGACGACATCGCCTGGATCAAGCCGGGAACCGACGGCCGCTTGTATGCCATCAACCCCGAGGCCGGCTACTTCGGCGTCGCGCCGGGCACCAACCACAAGACCAACCCCAACTGCATGGCCTCGC
>JAKFUQ010000203.1 GCA_021732645.1 Rhizobacter sp.
AGGCCTCGGCTGTAGGCCAGCAGCACGATCTTGAGCATCACGCGCGGGTCGTAGGCGCTGGCGCCGACCTCGTCGTTGTTGAAGCGGGCGTCGAGTGCGCTGAGGTCGAGTTCGTGATCCACCAGATGATCGAGCGCGAACTCGAAGGTGCCGGGCTGGATCTGCTCGTGCAGCATCACCGGGATCAACATGCCACCTCGCTCGACCGGCTTGTAGCGCGCCATCGCTCACCTCACCCTGTTGGACTCGATGTGCAGGTGACGCAAGTGCTGCGCCAGTCAATGACTCGCTTGCCGTTCAGGCGAGAGGGTTTGGCACAGTCTCAACGGAACACCGCATGAAATCATGGCAAGCAGCGCTGCGCTCCGGAAGGTCATGCACGGTCTGCTGCGCCATCTCGCTGCTGGGCATAGCCGGAGACAACACCGCGGTTAACGTCCGTTGATGCTCCTTTGTGGCGCGTGGTGATGACCCTCAGCCGCCTCGCGTTGTCAGCGCAGGGTGTTCGATGTCCGCGACCAGCCGACTTTTACGTGCGCGCATTCGGGCGCCCGCCGGATCGACGTCTGACCATTCATAGCCGGGCTCTGTCGGGAACGACGAGCCCGTCAGCTCCAAAAATCGGACCTCCCCGGCGGAACCGTGTATCACATGGCGCTGCGTCTTGCCGTCCCATTCGAACGCAACGGTGTGATCGCCTGGCACAAGACGCATTCGGATCAGTGATCTGGGCAAGGTGCCGATCCTGGTGGAGCCGTCGAGCGTCAGAAGAAGAGGCCGCACAGAGTCGACCCAGCTCCACCGCACCACATAGACCGTCAGCAAGCCAGGGGTCGATTCAAATCGTTTGGCCTGCACCTCCACATCGGCCGATGGGATGCGTTCGGGCGTGCAGATCGTTCTCAAGGTTCGTGTGTTCTTCAGGCAGTAGGTTCGGCTCTGGTCGGACGATGGCTGCGAACCAACGGCGCAGCCGGTGAGCCCTGCCGATACCCATGCGCTCATGCCGAGCAGGACGTTTCTTCGAGATGTCATGGTGAGCTCCATTTTTCTCAATCAGTTGTCAGATGCGATCTGACAACCAGCGTGAATTGCAATGTCCATCGTGCTGATGGTCCGTGGAGCCGTGCGAGGTATCACGATGACCCCGATCGGTTCGTATCCAGCGCAACCGGCGCGTCGCAGTCATCGACCTTCACGTAGACAACGTCTCCAGGCCGGAGGCTCTGGTTCGCTGCCATGGGAACGACTTTCCATTGGCGCAAGTGAGTTCGGCGGTACTCCACGTAGGCATAGCGTGTCTCTGGTGGGCGTGCCGTGCCGTCGTCGCGACAGTCCCTGAACTTGGCCCTGCGCAGGCCTTGCTCGGTACCGACTTCCAGCACCTTGCCCTTGCGCCAGCCGTCGCTGAAAGGATGGCTGTCATCGCGTGAGGTGAGCGAAGCGCAACCGCTCAAAGTGAGCATTGCAGCGCAGATTACGCATACGGCTTGTATCGACATGTCAGTCCTGCTCCAGTTGCCAGATGAGATGTGCATCGACGAGCAGCCGGTATTGCGAGCGCAGCACATCCACATTGACTTGCCCTGAGGCAGTCGATGCATCAAGTGCCTGTCGGCGGGCCAGCAGCAGTGTTTGCAGGTCGGCCTCGCCCAACGTGTAGGCGCGTTGCGTCAGGCGGGCGCTGTCACGGGTGGTCGAAAGGCCCTGAGTGGCCAGACGCCAGCGCTCGTGGCCGACGCGCGCATCCACGAATACCTCGACGATCGAGGCTACTTCGCTGTGCTCCTGTCGCTCCACATTGGCGCATGCGGCTTCGGTATCCTGCAGCGCTTGCGCCGTGCGTTCGCTGCGGTAGTCCCCGGAAAACGGGATGCTCACGCTCAGACCCACGATGCGTTCGTTGTGGAACGCTTCCGAGGCCGTGTACACGCCCACCGTCGGGTCGGGAATGCGATCGGCCTTGGCGCGAGCCGCGCTGAGCTCGGCTTTCTTCAGCAAACCTTCGGCGGCTCTGATCGGGTCGTTTTGCGCCAGGATGCGCTCACGCCACTGCGGAAATTCCATGTCGAGCGCAGATGGCTCGGTCAGCGGCAGCGGCGTGTACTTAAGGTTCGGGAATCGAACCGCGAGCCTGGCCTTGGCCTTGGCTTTGGCCTCGGCCGTTGCCGCGGCACTCGATTGCCGCTGCACCTCGATCAGGTCGGCACTCGCGACGTTGAGATCGAGCGTGGAGGCATCGCCGGCCTTGCAGCGTTTCTCAACGGCATGGTGACTGCTCTGCGCAAAGCTCAGTTGCTCTGCCCACAGCTCGCGCTGCCGGCTCGTCGCCAGCAGATCGAGCCACAGGTCGGCGAGCGCGCGTGCCGCCTCGCGCCGAGCTTCACCGAGGCGTGCCCGACCGATGGCCAGGTCGTTGTCACCGAGCTCGGCGTCGATCTCCGCTTTGCCGCCGATGCGGATCGTGCGTTCCAGCGCGGCCGACCACTCGTTCGAATTGCCGCTGCCGTCGTAGTGACGGCGTTGCGCTGACAACCGGGTCGTCCATTCGTAAGAGCCGGCCCGCAGCGCGGCAGCGCCATGGCCGGCCGCACTGAGCGCGCCGCGGGCTTCAACGACCGCAGGGTCCTGGTCGATGCTCTGGCGGGCGAGTTCGCTCGGCGGCAGATCAGCTGGGGTGGGGCGTTGTTCCGCCAGCGAAGTGAGCGCGCCGAACGGCGAGAGCGCTACGGCCAGCAAGAAGGCGCCAAGCGTGTACCGATGATGCCGCTTCATGCCGCTTCTCCTTTGCGGGCATGGTCGTGACCGTTCGCTCCCCCGTCGACGGCGGGTTCCGCGCTTGCCTTGCGGACGGAAGGCCTCTCAAGCGTGGCATGGCAGGCGAGCCCGAAGGAGGGGACGATGTGGAGCAAGGTCTGCTTCAACACGGTCGAGCTGTCGTACTCGATGCGCAAGGCACCCGATGCAGCTAGATCTGCCTCGAACACGCCCGGCACGTTGCGCAGTCCCTCGGACACGCGACGGGCCGACCTGGCATGCAGCCGCCCATTGAATCGAAACACAAGATGCGCGTAGCGCGACGCGCGTTGCGCGCCGACTGATTGCACAAGTTCTCGCACGCGCCTGAGCGGGTCCTGGTTCGGCTCGTAGTGAACGCACCGAGGGGGCGAATCGCTGTTCCCGCCGACGATCTGCGCCCCTTCGATCCCCGGGCGACCCGAGAGCGCGTCCGTGAGGCGCGCCACGCATCGATCCTCCGCTTCGTCCACCCCAGGCAGAACCAGCGTCAGGTCGAGACGAAGCCTTTCTGACGAACTCATCGTGATCGCCCTACTTGGTTGTTGACGGCGGCTTGGGAACTGCGCGAGCGCTGTCTGGCGCTGCTGTTCCTGCAGGCGGTGGCTTCTTCCGCAGTCTGTGCCGAAGTTGCTCTGCGTATTTCATGGTCGGCAGCGGTGGCGTCTTCGCCTTGCTCAGTCGAGGTCGCAAAAGCCGATACGCGAGGTACGCCACCGCGCCGACGGCGATAAAGCCCAACCAGATCCAGAAAATCGACCACGCAACCGGCCCATGCATCGGTTCGGTGAACATGAAAGCCTCCTGCAACGGAGATGGGACGGCGCGAGGACGAAGCGCCGGTCCCCACGGGCGTCATCGAGCCCATCAGCCGACCCTGATCGCTTTTGCGATGTCGATCACATAGACCCAGCCGGCCGTCACTTGCCCGGTGCGCGCAACGCGGCTGATGACCTCGACCAACTGGTCCGCATACTCGTCGCTGCAGTGCATCTCCAGCTTGTATTCATTGACGACCTCCTCGCCCAGCTCCACCGAGTAGCGCTTCTCGGCATTGTCGAGCGGCACCAGCGATCCCTTGACCATGTAGACCGTCAGGTTGTGGTCGCCGTTGCCTCCGTCGCTCCACACCGGCGACGCCTTCAGCGCGGCGATGACGTCGGCAATGCGGTTGCTATGGACGTAGGCTTTGATTTCCTTCATATCGTGGCTCCTTCGACAACACCGACTGGACGGTTGCGCCTTTCAGCGCGCAATTCCGACCACTCGTAGATCAACGGCAGCAGCAGCAGCGTGAGCGCCGTCGAGGTGAACAGTCCGCCGACCACCACGGTGGCCAGTGGACGCTGCGTCTCTGCACCCACACCCGTGGACAGCAGCATGGGAATCAAGCCGAGGATGGCCACCGACGCCGTCATCAGCACCGGCCGAAGGCGCAGCGCCGCGCCTCGGCGCACGGCATCGCGCACGGACAGGCCCTGTCGTCGCTGGTCGTTGAGAAACTCGACCATCACGATGCCGTTCAGCATGGCCACGCCGAACACCGCGATGAACCCGATCGCCGACGGCACGGACAGGTACTGGCCGCTGACGAACAGGCCGACGATGCCGCCGATGACCGCGAACGGAACGTTGGCGATGATGATCGTCGCGTGCCGTACCGAGTTGAAGGCGGTGTAGAGCAGCATGAAGATCAGCCCGATGGTCAGCGGAACGATCACCGCCAGGCGTGCCATGGCCCGCTGCTGGTTCTCGAAGGCGCCGCCCCACTGGGTGTAGTAGCCGGGCGGGAGCTGGACAGCCTGCTTGAGCGCCGCGTCGGCGTCCTTCACGAAGCCGTCCACGTCACGGCCCTTCACATCCATCTGCAGGACCGAGTACCGCTGCAACGATTCGCGCCGCACGAAGGAATAGCCCTCGTCGAGCTCGATGGTCGCGACCTGAGAGAACGGCACGAGCGCGCCCTCGGCGCTGCGGATCGGTATGGCGCCGATGGTGGCCGGGTCCATGCGGAACTCGTCGGACAGGCGCACCGCGATGTCGAAGCGCCTGGTGCCTTCGATCAAGGTCGAGACCGAGCTGCCTCCGATGCCGGCCTGCACGACTTCCAGGATCTCGTCCGCATTGATACCGTAGCGCGAAGCCGCGTCGCGGTTGACCTTGATGATCAGCTGGGGCTTGCCCTTGTTCGCCTCCGCCGACAAGTCTGCGACACCGGGCACTTTGTCCAGCACACCCTTCATCTGGGCCGTCAGCCTGTCCAGCGTCTCCAGGTCTTCGCCATACAGCTTCAGCGCCAGCGTCGCGCGCACTCCGGAGATGAGTTCCTCGACCCGCGACTGGATCGGTTGCGTCGCGCCGAACACGGCGGTCGGCACGACCTTCTCCATCGCCTCCTGCATCTCTGCGGCGAGCTTGGCGTACGGAATCTTTTCGGGCCATTCGGACTGCGGCTTGGTGGCGAGGTTGATCTCCATGTAGTTCACGTCGGTCGTCTCGCCGCCTTCGGCACGTCCGATGGTGGCGAGCACGGAGACCACCTGCGGAAACTGCTTGTGCAACTCCGCGCTGACGACGTTGGACACCCGGATCGACTCGTCGAGCGACGCCGACGGGATGTTCGTCACACGGAACTGGATCGTGCCCTCCTGCAGCGTCGGCATGAACTCCTTGCCGAGGAACGGAAACAACGCCAGAGAAGCGACTAGCAACGCCACCGCCGAGCCGATGACCAGCTTCTTGCGTTCCAGTGCCCAGTCCAGCAGCGGCAGATAGGCGCGCTTGGCCCAGCGCACGATGAAGGTGTCCTTCTCCTCCTTGGGTTTGAGGATCAGCGCAGCCAGCACCGGCACCAGCGTCATCGACAGCAGCAACGATCCGGCCATCGCGAACGTGATGGTCAGCGCCATTGGCTTGAACAGCTTGCCCTCCAGGCCGGTCAGCGAGAACAGCGGCAGGAAGACGACGATGATGATGATGATCGCAAAAGCGATCGGGTTGATCACCTCGCGCGCCGCTTCCAGGATCAGGTGCGTTTTGTTGATCGGCTTGCCGGAATCCCGCGCGTGCGACAGCAGCCTGAAGGAGTTCTCGACCAGCACCACCGCCCCGTCCACCATCATCCCCGTGCCGATGGCCAGACCGGCCAGCGACATCAGGTTGGCCGAGACGCCGCACTGCTGCATCAGGATGAACGCAATCAGCATCGCCAGTGGCAAGGTGATGATCACGACGATGGCCGAGCGGAATTCGCCGAGGAACAGGAACAGGATGACCGCCACCAGGATGGCACCCTCGACCAGCGAACTCTCCGCCGTCCTCAGCGCCTTCTGGACCAGTTCAGCGCGGTCGTAGTTCGGCACCAGGGTCACGCCCTTGGGCAGGGCCGCCTGTGCCACCGCCAGCTTGGCCTTCACGGCGTCCACGACGGCCTGCGCGTTCTCGTTGACCCGCGCCAGCGCGATGCCCAGCACGGCCTCCTGGCCGTCCTTGGTGACGGCGCCGAAACGCGGTGCCGGCGCCTCCTTGACCTGTGCCACGTCGCGCACGTAGATCGGCGCGCCGTTGCGCTCGGCAACCACGATGCCGGCGATGTCCTTGGTGTTGCTCACCAAGCCGAGGCCGCGAACGAGGTACTGCTCGGACCCCAGGTTGATGGACTGGCCGCCCACCTGCTTGTTGTTCGCCGTGAGGCGCTCCATCACCTGCTTGAACGATAGGCCGTACTTGATGAGCTGGCGCGGGTCGATCTGCACCTGGTACTGTTTCTGGTCACCACCCCACGACACCACGTCGTCGACGCCGGGCGCGGTGCGCAGGATCAAGCGCACCGTCCAGTCGTGCAGCGTGCGCAGGTCCATCGCGGACAGCTTCTTGTCCGCCGACTCGATCGTGTACCAGAACACCTGGCCGAGGCCCGAACTGTTCGGCCCGAGAACGGGCTCACCGTAGCCCTGAGGCAATCGGCCTTTCACGTCCTGCAGCTTCTCTCCGACGAGCCGGCGTGCGAAGTAGATGTCGACGTTGTCCTTGAAATAGACCGCCACGTACGACAGGCCGAACAGCGAGACGGAGCGAACTTCCTCGACTCCGGGCAGGCCGGCCATGCCGCCTTCGATGGGCGTGGTGAGCAGTTTCTCGACATCCTCCGCGGCCAGGCCAGGCGACTCGGTGTAGATGCTGACCTGGATCGGCGTGACGTCGGGAAAGGCGTCGACGGGGACCTGGCGAAACGCCTGGACACCGAGGCCGATCACGACGGCGAAGGCGACCAGGACGAGGACTTTGTAGCGCAATGAAGCGTCAACGATGGCATTGAGCATGGTGGTTTTCCTTGGTTCTCAATGCGTCAATGCTCGTCGCCGATTTGCGACTTGAGCAGGCGTGCCTTCAGGGCGTAGGCCCCAGCAGTCACGACCTTCTCGCCCGCGGCAACGCCCGACTTGATGACGGTTCGCCCGGACAGCTTTTCGCCCGGCTCGATGGCCCGCGATTCGAACCCTTCGCCCTTGGCCACGAAGATCGTCGGCTGGCCCTGCAGCAGCAGGATCGCCGCGTCGGGCACCGACAGCGCTTCGCGTTTGGCGCCGTTGGTGTCGATGGTGGCGCTGGCGAACATTTCGGGCTTGAGGCGTCCGTCCTTGTTGTCCACCTCGATGCGTGCTGGCACCGTGCGGCTGTCCTTGTCGAGCAGGCTGGCGACGTAGGTCACACGGCCCTTGAACAGCTCGCCCGGATAGGCGGCCACCTTCACGCTGGCTTGTGCGCCCACATGCACCTTGGACAAGGTGTCTTCGGTGAGGTTGGCTTCGATCCACACCCGGGACAGATCCGCCACCGTGAACAGTGGTGCTGCAGGCGTGCCCAACTCACCGACGATGGCCGTCTTCTGGATGACCGTTCCGGTCAAGGGCGAGCTCAATGGAAAGGTGGAGGCGCCGGTGCCCGACTTCACCGAGGCCCCGAGCAGCCGCAACCGGTCCTCGGCCGCGCGCAGGCTTGATGACGCCTTCTCCAGCTCGGATTTGGCGCGCAGGAATTCGCGTTGCGGGATGATTTCTTCGGCACTCAGCGACTCTGCGCGCTTGAAGTCTGACTGCGCGACGCGCTGGCTGGACAGCGCCTGCTGCAGCGCCGACTGGGCCTCACCGATGGCCAGACTGTCGAGGACGGCAAGTGACTGACCGGCTTTCACGGTGTCGCCAAGGTTCGCTGCGACCGAAATGATTCGACCCTCCACGCGCGGCGCCACGCGGGCGATGCGGTCCTGGTTCGGGCGGATGGTGGCCGTGACGGTGATCGAGTCGGCAAAGGCCAGAGACGCCAGCGTCTCCACCTTGATGCCGGCGCGTTGCGCTTCTTCGGCCGACAGCTTCAAGCCACCGCCTTCTTTTCCTTCTTCCTTCTTGGGCTCACCTTTTTCGCCTGCGGCAGCAGACGAGGCTGATTTGGCCGGCGCTGCGTTATCGCCCTTGCCGCAAGCCACTAGGCTGCTGGTGACGGCCACGGCCGTGGCCAGAAACAAGGCGCGATTGAGCGCGCTGGTCGTCGAAGTGTTCATGTTGTTCATGGTTGGGTTGAGTCCTGTGACCAGCCGGCGATGAGTTCGAGTTCGAGCCGGGTCGCCTGGTATTCCGAGAGTGCGTCGTTGAGGTCGCGCCGGGCATCGAGCGCCTGCCTGTTGACCACGATCAACTCCAGCAGGCCGATCTGCCCAGCCTGCTGCGACTTGACCGAGAGCTGCTGGTTGTCGACGAGCGCCGGCAGCATCGATTCCTGCAGCCGACGCACGCGGGCTTCCAGGCTGTCGAGCCGCAGCCACAGCGCGTTCACGTTGGCTCGCGTGTCACGCAGCGTGGCCTGCCTTTCGATCTGCACCTGGCCCAACTCCGAGCGAGCCTGGCCGATGCCCGCTGCGTTGCGTTTGAACAGCGGCAAAGGCACAGACAAGGTCAACGTTGTCAATCGCTCGCGAGCGGTGCCCGGTCCCTCACGGCCGATGTTCACGCCCACCGTCACGTCGGGGTAGGTGCTGGCCTGTTCGAGCTTCAGCCGTGACGTTGCGCTGTTCTCGCGCTCGACCAGCGCACGCAACCTCGGGTGCGCGTCCACCGCCGCCAGCAACTCGGCCAGCGAGAAGCGCCGTGGCGTCATCGTCAGCTCGCCGACCACTTCGGGCAGGCTGCTCGGCGGCAATTGAATGATGGCGGACAGCTCAGCCCGCGCAGCGAGCAGTTGCTCCTGTGCGATGGCGAGTTGGTTACGTGCGCGCTCGGCCTCCACGGTCGCGATGTTGGCGTCGAGCTTTGTGTCTTCGCCTGCAGCGCGGCGCTTCTGAATGGCAGTGGCGGTCCCCTCGAACAACTTCAGCGCCTGGCCTTCCAGCATCACGCGCTGCTGCAGCGCCAGGACGCGGTAGAAGCGCTCGGCTGCGATCGCGCGCGCCGTGCGGCGCGCATCGGCGATCTCGGCGCGCAGGGCCGCAAGGGCCGCGTCGGCCGCTTCACGCCGGTACCCACGCTGCCCGGCGATCTCCAGAGTTTGGGACAGCCCGGCGCTCCACTCTTGGCGGCGCTCGTTGCCCTGGCCAGCCTGCGGCACGGACCGGCGCGTCAAGTCCGTGGACAGCTGGGGATTGTTGAACAGCAACGCACTGGCGTCTGTTTGAACACCTTCTGCGGCAGCCAGCTGCGCCTGCTTGACACGAAAGGTTGGGCTGGCAGCCTCGGCCAGGCTCAATGCCTCCACGAGCGACAGGCGCTGCGTGGCAATCGAATCGGTGATGGACGACTCAGCTCGCGCCGACGCCGCGACTGTGGCTTGTGCCCAGACCACGTCGGATATGAACAGAATGGATCCGGCGGCCCAGGTGGCACACGCCATACCAATTGCAGATGCCAGCGTCTTCGATCGCATCGAACTCTCCTCGTTGTGGAAAACAACAAACCGGAAGAATTCGGCGAGAGGTCGGTGCTACGCGGGGATAGGGTGCGTGTGAAGACAGTCTCGCCGAATCAGGCGGCGAGAGCCCAATTAGGGCGGTCGATGGTGTTCGGGATGTACGGAGGTTGTTCGCTGTTGGGCGCCGCACGCAGCGGAGCACCGGGTTCGGAGCCCAGCCACACGGCGGTGTGCATCACCGGAGCAACACAGGTCAGGTGGCAGATAGCGCAATCAGAATCGTCGGCACCGGCGAGGCTTTTCCTGTCAGCCGTGGGTTCACTCGAGGCCTTCAGCATCTTGCCCTGGTGCTTGTGGACATGATGGCCGAAATGCCTCGCTCCCGCGCCTTGCTCGTGCTGACAATAGCTGGCCGCAGCACCCCAGACGACCTGGAATGGCAGCAAGGAAAACAGGAGGATCACGAGAATGCGGCGCACAGCTCCGAATGATATCAGGCGTGCGCGGCAGCCGGTCGTCCGTCCGGCCAGCAGCTACGGAAGCCCGCCACGGCGAAACCGGGCGATGAGTCGGAGCGATCGGACTGGTGTGCATCAGCCACCGCACTCGGAGCCGTTGCGGCTGACATAGGCCGTCGATGCGACCGCGCCGTAGTCAGCAGATGAGATCAGGGCCAGCTGCACGGCACCGTGGTTCGTGGTGTCGAACTCCCCCTTAGAACTTCTTGTCGGCATTGACGAAGGTCAAGGTGTCGCCGCAGCGCACGTTCAGCGCCTTCGCGTTCGTGGGGTCTACCACGCGGGCACCCTGCATGTCATCGGTGGGATGGCCGAAACGGGACTTGCCGTTCAACAAGGTGTCACCTGCAGAGAAGGCGGAGCCCGCCGTCACGGGGGAGCGTTGCGACGAATCCGGCGGTGAGGAGCTTTTGCGAAAACATGAAGCCTTCCCATTATTTAGGTGAACGGACCAGCGGGCTTTTCTGCCTGGTGTGTGTGGCATTGGCCGCATCACGAAGGTCACTCTAGGGAGGGCGTCACGCCAGAAATCGCCCATTCAGATTACGAAATGGTCATGGTCAAGCCTCGCATTCTCCCAACTGTTGGCCTGCGTCGAGGCCCTATTGCGACGGGGAAATCAAACCGGCGACACGCCGGAACTGGTGGTCCTCGCTGAACTGTGGCTTCAGCTGCCTACATTTCTCTACGGTGCTGCGTCCAGGGCTCGTCGTCGCTGCTGCGGCTGGCGAGCGTTCCCTCTCCAGGTGCTCTGCCTCAATCTCGTCAGACCGGTAAACGCAAGCCCGCAACAGGCCCCTCGGTAGGGGGACGATTCAAGGTCAATGCGCGCCGCGCACATGCCTGCGGGAAGGTGTCTTGCCAGGCTGGCCCGCGGCCATCTCGATGCCTTCCAGAATCCCGCAGTGCGAAGGCGCTTGCCGACCGTGACATTGCGAACGCAAGGCACGGAGTTCCTTCTCCAGCCGGTGCAGTTCACGGATTCGCAATGCGACATGCCCGATGTGTGCGTCGAGCATGGCATCGACCTCGCCGCAATCCTCCTGCGGCGCATCCTTGAAGCGCAGCAGGATCCGCACTTCGTCCAGCGTCATGTCGAGGTTGCGGCACTGGCGGATGAAGCCAAGCCGATCCGCATGAGCCTGGGTGTAGATGCGATAGTTGCTCTGGGTTCGCTCCGGCGCAGGCAACAGCGATTCGCGCTCGTAGAAGCGAATCGTTTCCACCGGCGTTCCACTGACGTTGGCCAGCTCACCTATCTTCATGCCTCGATCCTCCATGGGGCAGGGTCGCCAATTGATACGTCGTGTTTCACCCTGTGGTGTGCCGGCAGCTTAGGCCCGCCATCACGCCATCAACTCCAGCAGATAGAGGGCGACAAAACCAGCGAAGA
>JAKFUQ010000278.1 GCA_021732645.1 Rhizobacter sp.
GCGCACCCCCATTCGATCAGTTTTCGAACAAGGTCGGACGACGAAATAACGTCATTAGACTATGTGAGTAGTCACTCCAAATCACATTGTCATGCCCCCAATTGATGCACCGGCTTGAGGTTTTACGCCCGATTCGATAACATCCCTTATTCGCAATTAAGGGATAACCCGTGTTTTTGTCTGGCCCGTTCCGGAATTTCCGGAAATGCCTCTCCCGCGTTGTCAGCTCGCTGATGGCGAGTTGTGTGGTGATCGCTTGTTTGTCAACCTCCCCATCCTGGGCGAGAGACACCGAAGCAAGAATTTCAGTCATCGCGCTGAAACAACTGCCCCGGCAAGCGCGACAAACCCATGCGTTGATTCTTTCCGGCGGGCCGTTTCCCTATCGCAAGGACGGCACCGCATTTGGCAACCGGGAGCGGTTGTTGCCCGCGCAGGGACACGGGTTTTACCGTGAGTACACCGTCCCATCGCCCTGGGTGCGTGACCGAGGTGCCCGACGCATCGTGTGCGGCGGCAGGCAACGTCAGGCACCCGACCACTGTTTTTACAGCGATGACCACTACGCGAGCTTCAGCCGCATCGTGCAGTGACCGTCGCACAAGTTACTTGACCACAGGAGGAACGAGTCCATGCTCTTGCAGACCGTCCGATCGAACATCGTCCAATCGATACGCGCTTACCGCGTCGAGGATCTGATGCTGGCCGCGCAAAACGCCGACCAGCACTTCCTCTATGCCAACTTGACGACGGCCCAGTCGAAACAAGAAGTTCTCGACAGCATCGCCCTGGCGTTCCTGTTCCCGCTGCATTTTGGCAAGAACCTCGATGCCCTCTACGACTGCATGACCGATCTGGTGCACAAGGCGGGCTCGCAACCCGGCTTCGTGGTGGTACTTGAACAGTTGCCCGACAACCCGCGTTTCGATCGCGAAGCGCGCGAGCAGTTGCTCGATGTGTTTCGTGATGCCGCTGATTTCTGGGCTGAACGAAAAATAGCATTCAGGTGCTTCTATTCTTTTCAGTAGCCCGCTCTCAAGAACTCGGTTCTTGGGAGCGGGCTACCGAAGTGACCAGCCCCAGCGAAAAGCCTGCCAAGTCGGCCGCAAAAAGCGTGGCCGGCGCCAGCTTCGGCATGAACATGCCGTTGATGAGCAGCGCCTTCGACACCTCGATGTGGTTGAACGCCGCGTGATGCATGCCGCACGCACGCATTGAGCTGCGGGACTGCGCGGGTTTGAGGTGACAAGGCGGCCCACGGGCCGCCTTGTTCATCGGGGGCCGAGTGCCCTCGCGAGGGCCAGGTATTCGGCCACCGGCACCTCTTCGGCGCGACGCTGCACGTCGAAGTCGCCGCTGTACTGGCGCTCGTCCAGCCAACGGCCCAAGGTATTTCGCAAGACCTTGCGGCGCTGCGAAAACGCCACCGTGACCAGTTCGCCCAGCAGCGCGGCATCGACCTCGGTGCGCCGCGGCAACGGCCGCATGCGCACCACCGACGAGCGCACCTGCGGCGGCGGGTCGAACGATGCGGGCTCGACCACCAGCACCGGCTCGATGTCGTAGCGCCATTGCAGCATCACCGACAGTCGGCCGTAGGTCTTGCTTCCCGGGGCCGCGGCCATGCGGTCGACGACTTCCTTTTGCAGCATGAAGTGCTGGTCGATCACGCGAGCGGCGCTGGGCAACAGGTGAAACAGGATCGGCGTCGAGATGTTGTACGGCAGATTACCAACCACCCGCAGCGCTTGTTGCTGCTGGGTCGCCAGCGCTTCGAAATCGACGTTCAACACATCGGCCTCGATCACCGTCAACTCGGCCCGGCGGCGCAGGCGCGCAGCGAGGTCACGGTCCAGCTCGATCACCGTGAGCTGGCGACAGCGCTCAAGCAGGGGAAAGGTCATCGCCCCCAGGCCAGGGCCGATCTCCACCAGCGCATCGTCGGCCTGCGGCGCGATCGCGTCGACGATGGCATCGATGGCCACACGGTCGCTCAGGAAGTGTTGCCCGAAGCGCTTGCGCGCGGTGTGCGCCATCAGATTGCGCCGTGCACCGCGCGTGCTCTCACACGAACCAGGCGCAGTCGGCGGAGGGTGTCGTCACAACGGCGGCTCGCGCATTTCGATGTAGGTGCGCAGGCGCAACTCGCGGCTCCACTCGGTATACGCTTCACCAAACCTTTTTTCGCGCAACAGGTTGCGCGCTTGATCGCGCTCTTGCCGGGCATCGAGTGACGCTTGACGCCGCTCGAGCACCTGGATCAGGTGAACGCCAAAGCGGGAAATCACCGGGTCGGACACTTCGCCCAGGGCCAGCGCGGTCATGGCCTCGTCGAACTCCGGCACAAAGGCGCCAGGCATGCTCCAGCCCAGGTCACCGCCTTGCGCCGCACTGCCGTCCTCGGAGCGCTCTTTGGCAAGTGCCTCGAAGCTCACGGCACCCGCGTTGATCTGCGCCTTCATCTGGGTCATCAACTGGACGATGCCGGTCTGGTCCAGCTGCGCAGTGGGGCGCAGCAGGATGTGGCGCGCGTGGGATTCGATGACCGAGAACGCCTGGCCGCCACTGCGCTCGACGACCTTCAGCAAGTGGAAGCCCGCACCGGTGCGCAGCACGGTGGCGGCCGCCTGGCCGGCGCCCAGGCCGCGAACATGCTCAACAAAGGCGTCTGGCAGGCGGTCGGCCGATCGCATGCCCAGCTCGCCAGCGGTGGCCTTGTTGCGCTCATCGGACAACAACTCGCTGGCCACCGTCGCGAAGACTTCGCCACCCCGAATCCGGGCGAGGGCCGCCTCTGCCACACCCTTGAGCCGCGCGATGTCGGCCTCGCTGGCAGTGTCGGGCACAGGGATCAGGATTTGCGCGAGGTTGTACGAAGGTGATGCCGCGTTGTCAGCACGTTGCCGGGCCAGCAGGGCATCGACATCGGCGTCGGTGATGCGGATGCGCGACTGAACCTCGCGTTCGCGCACCCTCTCGACCAGCATCTGGTCACGCACATTTTTGCGAAAAGTCGCCAGGGTGATGCCTTCGCGGGCCAGTTGCTCGCGCATCTGCGCCAACGTGACCTTGTTCTGGGCGGCCACGTTGGCCAACGTGCGGTCGAGCTCGGCTTCGTCGATGCGGGGCCCGTTCTCGCGGGCGTACGCCATTTGTGCGCGCTCGTCGATCAGGGCCTCCAGCACCTGCTTGCGCAGCGCGCTGTCGGGCGGCAGACGCTGTCCGCCACGCGCTGCGCTGTCGCGCAGGCGCGCCAGGCGTTGCTCGATTTCGGTGGCGGTCACCAGCTCCTGGTTGACCACGGCCACGATGAAGTCGCCCGTCTGCAAGGCAGGCTCGTCCTGGCGATCGGACTGCGCCACAGCCGGCAACCCGACCATCGCACAGGCCATCGCCGCAGCGCCGAACAGAGCGGCGCGGATCGATTTCAACGGTTCACTCATACAGAAGATTCGAGGACTTCGTGGCCTGCGGCCCGTCGCGCAAAAGGCGATACCCAGGGATATTGTCCTTCAGCACCTCCAACGGGTTCGAACCGATGCGCGATAACCCGACGAACTCGATTTGAAACAGCAGTCGCGTGGTCGCCTTGCTGCTCCCGGTAGACAGCCGCTCGGCCACCACACGGGCGATCCAGCAGCCCGCGTCGTACTCGAATCCCATGATCGCATCGACGAGTCGGCGGTCGCGGGTGCTGTAGTTCAGCCGCCCCACGGTGTACAGCGAGCCGGTGCAGGTGCCGAGGTTGCCGCGACCGTCGTCCGCCAGGTCGGTGAGGTCGGGCGTGCGGCCGTAGACGGGCCATTGCCAGCCGGTCTCGACTTGCTGACTGGCGCCGCGGACTCGCCGGTGAATGAGGCTCACCGTGCGGAACGGCGTCGGCGAGTAGGTGATGCCGGAGCGGGAGGTGATCACCGCGCTCAGCTGCGGGTTGTACTGCAGCGTGCCGCCCAGGCTCCAGTGCGGAATCACGCTGGTCGAGCCCAGCAGCAGCAGATCGGACACGCGCCGCGTCTGCGGCTCGCCCAGCGGCGTGATGCGCTGGTCGCTCAACAGATAGCGCTGTACTGCGGCGAGGCGCAACACCTCTGCGCCGCTTTCCGGGCTGATCAGGCGGGTGGTCGCACCGGCAATCACCTGGTTGGAATCGGAGACCCGATCGATGCCGGAAAACGCGTTCTCGCTGAACGCGGTTTCGAAGTTCAGGTCGCGTGCTGCGGTGTCGAAGAGGGGAAAGTTGTCCTGATTGCGATACGGCGTGTACACGTAGAGCACCCGCGGCTCCAGCGTTTGCAGCAGATCGGTGCCGAACCAGTTCGACTCCCTCTCCAGCACCCAGGCGCTGTTCAGGCTCGCGGTGGGAATCACCCGCGAGGTCGTCTTGCTGCCCCCCACTGCGGCCGCGCGATCGAGGGCGTAGGTCGCCGCATTCAGCGCCAGCTTCGGCGTCAGCGTCCAGCCCGGGGTGTTGATCCAGGGGTAGCTGACCGACGTCAGTGCATGCAGCCGGTTGCCGTCCAGGCGGTTGGTCTCGATGGTCGCAGGCGGGCTGGCAAAGCGGTTGAATTCGCCCTCGAAACTGACCTCGAAGCCCCGGCCCACGGTCTGCAGCGTGCGTGCACCGATCTGCGGCAAGCGCTGGTAAGGCGTGACGATCTGGGCTTCTGGGTCTTGCAGCACCTGCCATCGCTGGGCGCGCGCGTAGGTGGTCCAGTCGCCCAGGTCGTGTGCGGCTTGAATGTCCGACAACAGCAGGCGCGGCGTGAACGTGCCGGGCTCGCGCGCAAAGTCTTTCCAATAGTCGTCGTCGGAGACGCGCTTGATGCGCAGGGCCAGTCGCGTGTCTTGCGAGAAATCCACATCATGCTCTGCACCCAGCGAATAGCGTGAGCGCCGGGCCACCCTGTCGTTGGGCAGGAAATTGAAGTTGAGCTGCCCGTTGTACGTGGGCTCGAGGTAGCGGAACTCAGAGTCGAGCCCCACGCCACGGCGCAGGCTGGCCGAGGGCGTGAAGGTGGCGTCGCGGTTGGGCGCGATGTTCCAGTACCAAGGCGCGTCAATGCGCAGCCCGGCATTGCTGTCGATGGCCACATTGGGTGGCAGCCAGCCGGATTTGCGCTCTTCGGTGAGCGGGAAACTGAGCTCCGGCACCCACAGGATGGGCACACCCAGGAAGCGCAACACGGCACCTTTGGCAACGCCCGTGTTGGTGTCGAAGTTGGTGTCGATCTGATCGCTGGTGAGCAGCCATGCCGGGTCGCCGCTGCCATCAGCGGGGCAGCTGCTGTAGGTCGCGTTGGTGGCCACCGAGTGCTGCGGGCCGATGAAGTCGATGCGCTCGGCCGTGCCGCCGGACTGGGTGCGCCCAAAGAAATAGGTGGGGTTGACGAAGTAGCCCTCGAAGCGCTGGGTCTTCAGTTGCAACTCGGCGCCGCTGTAGCGGTTTTTGTCTTGCGTGATGGTCACGTTGCCGCGCGCCACGGCCAGATCGGCGGCCTGGTCGTAAGTCAACCGATCGGTGGAGATGGTCAGGTTGCCGCGGCGCAGCCGGGCATCGCCGTCGACGACCGCATCGAGGTCAGGCCGCGCCTGCAGGGACTGCCCCTGCACGACGATGGGCAGCAGCCTGGCCGCCTCTCCGGTGGGTGGCGGTTGCACACTGCGGGCCAGTTTCAGGGCAATGCCCGACTCGGTCAGCGCGAGCGGCGCCAAGGCAGGCGACCCCGCAGGCAGCGACGCACCCCCGAGCGATCGGCTGCCCAACAAGCCGCGCAGCGGGGTCCCCCACTGCGGCACCGGTGCATTGTTCGGTGCTTCGGGCGCGTTGCCAGACAAGCGGCCTGGCACTGCAGTGGGTGCAGGGGCAGGTGTTGGCGCAGTGCCGATCGGGGGTCGACCCCACTGGGCCCACGCCGGGCTCACCGCAACCACGAGCGCGGTGACCCACAGCGCGTGGGGCCACGGGCAGCGGCGGCGCCCAACGACCCCCAGGCCGCCGGACCGCGATGAACAAGCAGGTGAGCGAGGCAACAAAGAAGGCGGAGAGCAAACGAAAGGGGTGGCGAGCGCCACGAGCGCGGGCGGCGATTTGTAAAATCGATTATCCATGAGGGTGCGTGCACGCAGACCCGCAGCCGCCCCAAGTACCCAGGCACCGCCACACGATGAACACCCCCAGCGACAAGCTAGCTCCCGCCGTGGCCTGGCCCGATGACCGAAGGCGCGCTGCGTTCAACCACTGGCTGGGCGCGCTCGTGACGGCGCACGGGTTGCGGCCGGACAGCCTGCGCCCCGCCTCCAGCGACGCCAGCTTCCGGCGTTACCTGCGCGTCGACGGCACCGCGACTTCGTACATCGTGATGGACGCGCCGCCCGAACACGAGAACGTGCAGCCCTTTGTGCACGTGGCCGGTCTGATCGCCGCGGCGCATCTGCACGCGCCGCAGGTGCTGGCACAAGACACCGAGCACGGCTTCTTGCTGCTCAGCGACCTGGGCACGCGGCTGTACCTTGCCGAACTTCAATCGGCGGTGGCCGCCGCCGATGCCGCCGGCGTCGAGCGCCGGATGCGCGCGGCGATGTCGACCCTGGTGACATGGCAGCAACGCGTAGCTGCCAGCACCCTGGCCACCTACGACGACGCGCTGCTGCGCCGTGAACTGGCGCTGTTTCCCGAATGGTGTGTGCAACGCGAATTCGGCATCCACTGGAATGCCGACGAGCAAGCCACCTGGGCGGCCACGTGCGACCTGCTGGTGGCCAGCGCCTTGGCCCAGCCCACGGTGGCGGTGCACCGCGACTACATGCCGCGCAACCTGATGGTGTGCGACGACGATGCGCGTGGCATCGGCATCCTCGACTTCCAGGACGCGGTGCGTGGCCCGATCAGCTACGACGTGGCCTCGATGTTGCGCGACGCCTTCATCAGCTGGGACGAAGAACAAGAGCTCGACTGGGCGATCCGCTACTGGCAGCAGGCGCGCCAGGCCGGGCTGCCGGTGCCGCTGGATTTCGGCGAATTCTGGAAGCCACTGGAGTGGATGGGCTTGCAGCGCCACCTGAAGGTGCTGGGGATCTTTTGTCGGCTCAAGCACCGCGACGGCAAGCCGTCCTACAGCGCCGACCTGCCGCGCTTCTTTGGCTATGCGCACAAGGTGGCGACCCGCTACGAGGGCCTGGGCCCGCTGGCGCGGCTGATCGAGCCACTGATGGGTGCTGCGCGGGTGGACGCGTTCTATTGAACGGGGCGTCGCCGGCGGCAGCGCGTGGCCTCACCGCAGCAGCACGCCAGCGAAGTGGGTCACGATGAGGCGCGCGCCGCGCAGGCTGACATGGTTGCCGTCGAAGTACAGCGGGTCGCCATCGGCCGTCACGGCGCAGACACCCGATGCGCACAGCGCGTCGCTGGTCTTGACGACGCTCACGCCCGGCATGTCGCCCAGGCGCTGCACCATGGCCAACGCGGCGGCGTGATCGCGCCGGTAACCGGCGAGTGACTGCCCCACCCGGTTCGGATCGCGGCCGGTTCGGTACAAGAGCGACAGTGCATCAGGCACCGGATAGGAATAGAGCGGCCACGGCTCCAGAACGACGACCCGCTTGCCGACGCGGGTGAGCCCGTCGATGCTGCGTCGCAGCCCGGCCTCGAACGCCTCGGGCTGCCCGGGCAGATAGTTGTCATAACGCGCGACGATGACCACGCGGGTCACCGCCGCATCGGCCACCAGTGCCCGGAAGATTTCATCGTTGTGCGCGGTGCAAGAGGATCGACCGGGCACCACGAGGCCCAGTGACGGTGGGCACCGCGACGAGCTGATCTGCGCCACCGAGGCGCCCTGTGCTGCCAACGATTCCCCCATCGCGACGGCCAGCTCGGCACCGTAGCTGTCGGCCCAGATCGCGGTCTGCGGCGGCACCGTCGGGTCGCCGAAGCGGCAGCGCTGGTCGTATGAGATCTGTTTGTTGTTCCCGCCATGGCACTGCCGCCGTTGCGGATTCAGGTCGTTGGTGCCGCGTTCATAGCGCTGTTGCTGTGCATCGGCGTGGCGCACCGCCAGCGGGTGCTTGATCAGCACCCACGCCACGGCCAGCATCAGCGCGATGCATGCCAGCCCCATCAGCAGCCAGCGCCGTTCGGGGACCGCAGCGCGGCGACTTGGCGCCTCCACAAAGCGCAACGACAGCGAGGCCAGCACCACCGACAGTGCGACCGCGAGCGCGGTCTGCCAGGCGGTGGGCTCGCCCACGGACCAGTGCCGTAGGAACACCAGCGTTGGCCAATGCCACAGGTACAGCGAGAACGACCGCGCGCCGACCCAGCGCAGCGGGCTGAGCGACAGCCCCCGCCCGACCAGGGTGTCGCCGCCAGCGCCCGCCCAGATGACCAGCGCGGTGCCGATGCACGGCAGCAGCGCCGCCGGTCCCGGAAACGGTGTGTCGGCGTCGAACACGAAGCAGGCCAGGACGATGCCCCCCAGCCCCACCGCCGCCAGCCCTTCTCGCGCCGCACGCGGCAGCGCAGGCCACCGCGAGGCGCCGCCCATGGCCAGCAGCGAGCCGACCATCAGCTCGAAGGTGCGTGACGGCGCCCCGTAGAACGCAAGTGCCGGATCGCTGTGCAGCCACCAAGCGCTGCCCGCCAACGAGATCAACCCCACGCCCGCCAGAACCGGCGCAATGCCGCTGCGCCAGTGCCGGTACAGCAGTGCCAGCAGCAGCGGAAACACGATGTAGTACTGCTCCTCGACCGCCAGGGACCAGGTGTGCAGGAGCGGGTTCAGCTCGGCCGCAGGCGCGAAGTAGTCGGTGCGCTTCAAATGCATGTTCGAGTAAAACAGGGCGGTCGTGTACAAGGTGCGCCCAAACTCCAGCAGGCCCTTCGACGACAGCAGCCACAGCGCGAAAGGCGTGGCCACCAGCAGCATAGCGAACAGCGCCGGAAAGATGCGGCGAACGCGCGCGGCATAGAACGAAGCGATGCTGTACCGATCGGCCGCCAGGCGCTCCAGCAGCAGGGCGGTGATCAGGTAGCCGGAGATCACGAAGAAGACATCGACGCCCACGAACCCGCCGGGCAGCAGCGAGGGGTCGGCATGAAAGGCGACGACGGGCACGATCGCCACCGCGCGCAGCCCTTCGACGTCAGGCCGGAATTTCATGCACGACGCCGGTCAGGTCCGGTGGACTCACACTATTTCCCGATACAGAAACGCCGGAAGATCTCGCCGAGCAGATCATCCGGCGTCGCCTGCCCGACGATCTCACCGAGCGCGCGTTGCGCCAGGCGCAATTCTTCGGCCAGCAAGTCGAGCGCGGGGTGATGGCTGTGCCATTGCGCCGTGGCCGCATCGACATGCGCACGTGTTTGCGCCAGGGCGGCCACATGCCGGGCGCGGGCGGTGTAGACGCCTTCCGGGTGCTCGTGCCAGCCGACCATGTGCAGCAGGCGCTGCCGCAGTGCATCGAGTCCCGCGCCGGTCGCTGCCGACAGGCGCAAACCCGGCGTCTGGTCGGCGTGTCCGCCGGGGTGCAAATCGACCTTGTTGTAGACCTCCAGCACGCGCTGGGCAGTGACCAACACGGTGGGCAGGCGCTGGCGTATGGCCGCGTCGGCGGCGGCATGGTGGGCGTCGCCCTGCTGGGTCAGGTCGTGCAGGAACAGCAACGCATCGGCGGCCTCGATCTCTCGCCAGCTGCGCTCGATGCCGATGCGCTCGATCGGGTCGTCGGTGTCAGCGGGGTTGCGCAGGCCGGCGGTGTCGATCACATGCACCGGCACACCCTCGATCTGGATCGTCTGGCTGACCTTGTCGCGGGTGGTGCCGGCAATCGGCGTGACGATGGCCAGCTCGGCACCCGCCAGGGCGTTCAGCAGCGAACTCTTGCCGACGTTGGGCTGCCCGAGGATGACCACCGTGATGCCGTCGCGCAGCAGCGCGCCCTGCCGGGTGGTGTCTTCGATGCGGCGCAGCCGGTCGGTGATCGCGACCAGCTGCCCTCGGGCGTCGGCTTGCTGCAGGAAATCGATGTCTTCTTCGGGAAAGTCCAGCGTCGCTTCGACCAACATGCGCAGGCGCATCAACTGCTCTTCGAGTGCGCAGATCTCGGCCGAGAAGCCGCCGCTGAGCGAGCGCGTCGCCGAGCGCGCCGCCGCTTCGGTGCTGGCATCGATCAAGTCGCTGACCGCTTCGGCCTGCACTAGGTCGAGCTTGTCGTTCAGGTAGGCGCGCTCGGTGAATTCGCCGGGCAGCGCGAGGCGCAGGCCGGGCAGCGTGGCGCGGCCGGTGCTCATGTCGACCGCGGCCGCCGCTTCGAGGCAGCGCGCCAGCAACAGCTGCAACACCACCGGCCCGCCATGGGCCTGCAGCTCCAGCACGTCTTCGCCGGTGTACGACTGCGGCGCGGCAAAGTGGAGCGCCAGGCCGTGGTCGATCGGTGTGCCCTGGGCGTCGATGAACGGCCCGTAGGTCGCGTGGCGGGGGGCCAACGGCCGCGGGCACAACGCAGCGATCAGTGGGCGCAGGTCGCGGCCCGAGACCCGCACGATGCCCACCGCCGCCCGCCCAGGCGCGGTGGCGATGGCAACGATGGGATCGTGGTGGCGCGGCAGCATGCGAGGCATTCTCCGTGATGCCTTCGCCGACCGGGCCGCGCCCGGTGTGGGTTACTTACCGAGCACGCCCAGCTGCTTGTTGATCGCGTACTGCTGCGCAATCGACAGGATGTTGTTGGTCAGCCAATACAGCACCAGGCCGGCCGGGAACACGAAGAACATGATCGAAAACAGCAGCGGCATGATCCACATCATCTTGGCCTGCATCGGATCGGCCGGGGTCGGGTTCAGCCAGGTCTGAAACAAGCTGGTGGCGGTCATCAGCAGCGGCAAGATGAAGTACGGGTCTTTCGCCGACAGGTCGGTGATCCAGCCCAGCCACGGCGCATTGCGCATCTCGACGCTGGCAAGCAGCACCCAGTACAGGGCGATGAAAAAAGGCATCTGCACAAAGATCGGCAGGCAGCCGCCCAGCGGGTTGACCTTTTCTTCGCGGTAGATGCGCATCATCTCTTGCTGCATCTGCTGCGGCTTGTCTTTCAGCCGCTCACGCATCTCGGCCACCTTGGGTCCCACGGCCTTCATCTTGGCCATGGAGCGGTAGGCGGTGGCGTTGAGCCAGTAGAAGGCGATCTTCAGCAGCACCACCAGGCCGACGATGGCCCAGCCCCAGTTGCCCATGACACTGTGCAGTTGCGTCAGCAGCCAGAACAGCGGCTTCGACAGCACGGTCAGCCAGCCGTAGTCCTTGACCAGTTCCAGCCCCGGCGCCAGCTGGCTCAGCTTGTCTTCTTCCTGCGGCCCCGCGAACAGCCGCGCATCCAGCGTTTGCGTGGCGCCGGGGGCGAGCTCGCCCAACGGAACGATCATGCCACGGCGTATTGGTTGGTGCCCGCCTTGCGGGTGAAGAACTCGCGCGGGCGTTTGTCGTCGGTGGTGGCGCCTAGCAACCAGGCGCCGGCAAAGTAGTGCTGCACCATCGCCACCCAGCCGTTGT
>JAKFUQ010000142.1 GCA_021732645.1 Rhizobacter sp.
GCGTGGGCTCGGTCAGCGTGGTCGGTGGCGTGTCGCGGCAGATCAACCTGTACCTCAAGCCCGCGGCGATGGAGGCGATGGGCGTCAGCGTCGATGCCGTCATCAACGCCGTGCGCAGCGAGAACCAGGAGCTGCCGATGGGCGCCATCCGCTCCGTCGATCAGGAGCGCGTGGTGCAGGTCAACGCCCGGCTGCAGCGGCCGGAGGCGTTCCGCGACATCGTGGTCGCCCGCCGGGGTGCGGCCACGCCGGGCACGGGCAACGCCACCGTCAGCGGCGGCTCGCCGGTCAAGCTGTGGCAGGTGGCCGATGTGGTCGACGGCCCGCAGGAGGTGGAGAGCCTGGCGCTCTACAACGGCCAGCGCACGGTGCTGCTGTCGGTGCAGAAGTCGCAGGGCGAAAACACCATCGAGGTGGTCGACGGGCTGCGCAAGGCGCTCGCTGGTGCGCAATCGGTGACCCCGCCGGGCATCGTGGTGGAGGTCAACCGCGACAACTCGCGTTCGATCCGCGTGGCGGTGGCCAACGTCAAGCACACCCTGGTCGAGGGGGCGGCGCTCACCATCCTCATCGTTTTCCTGTTCCTCAATTCGTGGCGCAGCACCGTCATCACCGGCCTGACCTTGCCCATTGCGCTGATCGGCACCTTCGGCTTCATGTACGCCTTCGGCTTCACGATCAACAGCATCACGATGATGGCGCTGAGCCTGTGCGTGGGCCTGCTGATCGACGACGCGATCGTGGTGCGCGAGAACATCGTGCGCCATGTGCAGATGGGCAAGTCCGCCCACCAGGCGGCACTCGAAGGCACGCAGGAGATCGGGCTTGCGGTGATGGCGACCACGCTGTCCATCGTCGCGGTGTTTTTGCCGATCGGCTTCATGGGCGGCATCGTCGGCAAGTTCTTCCACGAATTCGGCCTCACCATCGTGGCCGCGGTGCTGATCTCGATGTTCGTGAGCTTCACGCTGGACCCGATGCTCTCCAGCATCTGGCACGACCCGCAGGCCGCACACCGCACCGGCGCGCCGCGGGAGACCAACAGCCTCTACGACCGCACGCTGGGCCGTGTCACAGCGGTGTTCGAGCGCTTCACCGTGTGGCTGGGGCACGGCTACCAGGCCATCCTGGGCTGGTCGCTGCGACACCGACTGGCCACGCTGGCCATCGCGGCGGCCACCTTCGGCGGCAGCTTCGTGCTGATCCCGGTGCTGGGCGCTGAGTTCATTCCGAAGGCCGACTTCTCAGAGACCACGGTCAACTTCTACACGCCGGTCGGCTCGTCGCTCGAAGTGACCGAAGCCCGTGCCAAGCAGGTCGATCTGGCGTTGCGCGAGCTGCCCGAGGTCAGCTACACCGTGACCACCATCAACAGCGGTGCGGCGGCCGGCAAGATCTTCGGTTCGACCTATGTGCGGCTGATCGATCGCGAGCTGCGCCAGCGCGGGCTGGAACAAATGACCCTGCCGATGCGCGAGCGCCTCGCACGCATTCCTGGCATCACCGTCACCAACATCGGCTCGCCCGACCTGGGCGGCGGCAAGAGCTTGCAGTTCTCGATCCAGGGCAGCGATCTGGGTGAGCTGGAGCGGCTGTCGAAGATGATCACTGCCCAGCTCCACCAGGTGCCCGGGCTGGTCGATCTGGACAGCACGCTCAAGCCCGACAAGCCCACGGTCGCCATTGATGTGAAACGCGAGGCGGCGTCGGATCTGGGGCTGAACGTCAACACCCTGGCCACCACGCTGCGCGCACTGGTGGCCGGCACCACGGTGGGCAACTGGCGTGCCCCCGACGGCGAGAACTACGACGTGATCGTGCGGCTGACGCCGGAGAGCCGCAGCTCGCTGGCCGACCTGCAGCGCCTGCCGTTGCCGGTGGCCGCGGGTGCGGACGGGTTGCCGCGCATCGTGAGGCTGTCGCAGGTGGCCGATGTCAGCGCATCGACCGGGCCGAACCAGATCAACCGGCGCGACCTGAACCGCGAGATCAACATGGACGCGAACGCCTATGGCCGCAGCTCGGGCGATGTGTCGGCCGACATCCGGCGCATCCTCGACGGCGTGGCCTGGCCGCCGGGCTACCGCTACAGCTTCGGCGGCAGCACGAAGAACATGGCCGAATCGTTCAGCTATGCCATCGGCGCGCTCGGCCTGGCGGTGGTGTTCATCTACATGATCCTCGCCAGCCAGTTCCGCAGCTTCTTGCAACCGCTGGCGCTGATGAGCTCGCTGCCGCTGACGCTGATCGGCGTGGTGCTGACCTTGCTGATGTTCGGCTCGACGCTCAACATGTTCAGCATCATCGGCATCGTCATGCTGATGGGGCTGGTCACGAAGAACGCGATTTTGCTGATCGACTTCGCCATCCGCGCACGCCAGGGCACCGTGCCCAACGACACGCCTACGAACAGCACTGCCACCAAGACGCTTGCCCCCATGGACCGCGAAAGCGCGCTGCTGTTGGCCGCCCGCGTGCGCCTGCGCCCGATCCTGATGACCACGCTGGCGATGATCTTCGGCATGGTGCCGCTGGCCTTCGCGCTGTCGGAAGGCTCGGAGCAGCGCGCGCCGATGGGCCAAGCGGTGATCGGTGGCGTGATCGCCTCGTCGCTGCTGACGCTGGTGGTGGTGCCGGTGGTCTATTGCTACCTCGATGACTTGTCGGTGTGGGTCAAGCAACGTTGGGCTCGCCGCCCCCGCGCTGCGGTCATGCCACCGTTGGTGGTGGGGAAATAAAATGACCCACCGAGCCCGTGGGCCCGCACCTCACCACCCGGCCACTCATTGCCTGCCAACCCGCAACCACCATGGACATTGAACACGCCCGCTACAACATGATCGAGCAGCAGATCCGGCCCTGGGAGGTGCTGGATGCCGAGGTGCTGTCGTTGCTGGCAGCCATTCGCCGCGAGGATTTCCTGCCGGCGGCGTCGCGCTCGATGGCCTTTGTGGACACCGAAGTCGTGCTGCCCACCTCCACCGGCGCGGCCCAATCGATGCTGGCACCCAAGGTGGAAGCGCGGCTGCTGCAAGAGCTGGACGTGCGCAAGCACGAGCGGGTGCTGGAGGTCGGCACCGGCTCGGGCTTCATGGCCGCCTTGCTGGGCCACCGCGCGCAGCAGGTGCTGAGCCTGGAGATCGATGCCGACCTCGCGGCCTTCGCCAGCGCCAACCTGCGCCGCGGCGGGGCCGCTAACGTCACCGTGCGGCAGGCCGATGGCTCGAAGGGCAGCGCCGCCGAGGGCCCGTTCGATGTGATCGTGCTGTCGGGTTCGGTGCCGCAGGTGCCGCAGGGGCTGTTCGATCAGCTCAAGCCCGGGGGGCGGCTGGTGGCCATCGTCGGCCAGTTGCCGATCATGCAGGCGCTGCTGTACACGCGCAGCGCGGCGAGTGGTGCGGCAGACCACAGCGCGATCAGCAGCGTGGAGCTGTTCGACACCGTGGCACCACGGCTTGCGGGCTTCGACGAGCCCAGCCGGTTCCACTTCTGATGCAGCACATCGGCGCGCGCGAGTTTGCAGCGCTGCTGGACAGTGCGCGTGCGTCGCCGACTGCGGCCGCGCTGCCCCTGCTGCTCGATGTGCGCGAGCCCTGGGAGTTTGATCTGGCCGCGTTGCGCGCTGACGGCCTGGCCACACTCAACCTGCCGATGAGCGAAATCGCCCAGCGCGTCGGCGAACTCGACCCGGCGCGACCCACTGTTTGCCTCTGTCACCACGGCGTGCGCAGCGCGCAGGTGGCGGCCTTTCTGGAACAGCGGCACGGCTTCACCTCGGTCACCAACTTCACCGGCGGCATCGACGCCTGGTCGGTCGAAGTCGATGCGAGCGTGCCGCGGTATTGAGCGCTGCGCTTGAAGGAAACCCGTTGACCGCACCCTTCTTCCGCCGGACCTTTGCAGCGAGCCTCTTGGCCTTCGGCGGGCTCAGTGCGCAGGCGCAGAGCCTCGATGAGCTGTACACCGCGGCGCGCGGCTATGACGCGACCTACCTGTCGGCCCGCTCGCTGGCCGACTCGGCGCAGCACCGCGCTGCGCAGGCCGATGCGCTGCTGCGCCCGAGCGTGAGCCTCGATGCCAGCGCCAACACCGGCCGCGTCGAGACCGATTTTGGCAACGGCTCGTTCAACACGCGATCAGGTCAGTTGTCGGCGCGCCAGCCGCTTTTCAACCGCAACAGCAGCGTCACCATCGATCAAGCGCAACGTGAGCTCGAAGCCGCCGCGCTGCGCTTGGAGCTGGCCGAGCAGGACCTGATCGTGCGGCTGGCGCAGGCCTACTTCGATGTGCTGGCGGCGCAGGATGCGCTGGCCACCACGCGCACCAGCAAGGTGGCGATCAACGAACAATTGGCGTCGGCCCAGCGCAATTTCGAGGTCGGCACCGCCACGATCACCGACACGCGCGAGGCGCAGGCCCGCTTCGACCTGGCCACCGCGCAGGAGCTTGCCGCCGACAACGACCTGCGCAACAAGCGCATCGCGCTCGACCTGCTGGTCGGCCGCAGCAACGTCGAGCCCAAGGGCCTGACACCGCCGGTTGCCTTGCTGCCCATCACGCCCGCCGATGCAGAAGTCTGGGCCCGCAACGCCGACGCCCAGCACCCATCGGTGCGGCTGGCACAGTCGTCGCTGGAGGTCGCCCGGCTTGAAACCAGCAAGGCTCGCGCAGGCCACCTGCCCACGCTCGATGCGGTGGCCAGCGTCGCCAGCCAGTACAACTCATCCGGCCGAAGCGGCAGCCAGTTGTCGAGTGCGGGCACCACCAACACCGGCAGCATCGGCGTGCAGTTCAACCTGCCGCTGTTCAGCGGGCTGTCGGTGCAGAACCGCATCAAGGAAACCCTGGCGCTGGAAGACAAATCGAATAACGATCTGGAGGCCGCGCGCCGCGCGGTGTCGCTGGGCACGCGGCAGGCCTACTTCGGCGTGCAGTCGTTGCAGGCGCAGGTGCTGGCGCTGGAAGCGGCCGAGTCGTCGAGCGCGCTGGCCCTGGAAGCGACACAGCTCGGCTACCGTGTCGGAGTGCGCGTCAACATCGACGTGTTGAACGCGCAGACGCAGCTCTACACCACCCGCCGTGACCTGTCGAAAGCCCGCTACGACACCCTGCTCGGCGGCCTGCGCCTGCGCCAGGCCGCGGGGCAGCTGAAGCCCGAGGATGTGACGGCGGTGAGCCGGTTGCTCAGTCGCTAACGCAGCCAACGGCTCAGTCGATCTGCCGCCTCAGCGCCGCATCAGCGTGCTCTTGCCGAACAGGCTTTCGATCAGGTCGACCGCCACCTCGGCGGTCTGGTTGCGCACATCGAGCGCCGGGTTCAGCTCCATCACGTCGAGGCTGGCGAGGCGTCCGGTGTCGGCGATCATTTCCATGCACAGCTGCGCTTCGCGGTAGGTTGGGCCGCCCGGCGCGGTGGTTCCGACGCCCGGGGCGATCGGCGGGTCGAGGAAGTCGACGTCGAAACTCAGGTGCAGATGGGTGTTCGTGTCGAGCGTGGCCAGCGCCAGCTCCATCGCGTGGCGCATGCCCATTTCGTCGATGAAGCGCATGTCGAACACGTCGAGCTCCTGCTCGTGCACGAAGCGCTTCTCGCCCGCATCGACGCTGCGGATGCCGATCTGGCGCACCCACTTCGGGTTGATCGCAGGCACGTGCCCACCGATCTCGATCAACGCCTTCGGGCCATGGCCGCACAGGCATGCGAGTGGCATGCCGTGCAGGTTGCCGCTGGGCGTCAGCGTCTGGGTGTTGAAGTCGGCGTGTGCGTCCAGCCACAGCACGCGCAGCCGCTTGCCGACATCGCGGCAGTGCCGTGCCACCGCGCTGATCGACCCGATGGCCAGGCTGTGGTCACCGCCCAGCAGCACGGGCAGGCGGTTCAACGCGAGTTCGGCGTGTACCGCGTCGTGCACCGCGCGGTTCCAGGCCACCACCTCGGGCAGGTGACGGTAGCCATCGGCCGGCGGCAGCCAGGGGTTGGTCGGGCCGCTGAGGTTGCCGCGGTCCAGCACTTCGAGCCCGTGGCCCTGCAGCGCCGGCACCAGGTTCGCCACCCGCAGTGCTTCGGGCCCCATGCTGGCGCCGCGCTGGCCGGCGCCGATGTCGGTGGGTGCGCCGATCAGGCTCAGGTGTGGGTTCATGCGCGGGCGATCGATGGCGTCAGATGTCGACCGCGAACTCGCCGGTCTGCGTCGGCGGCGCGTCGAAGCCGTATTCGGCTTCGAGCACGGCCCAGGCTTCCTCGGCGGTCTCGACGTAACGGAACAGGTGCACGTCGCCGGGCGAGATCATGCCGGTGTCGATCAGCACGTCGAAGTTGATCAGCCGCGACCAGAATTCGCGTCCGAACAGCAAGATAGGCCGCTGGCGGCACTTGCCGGTCTGGATCAGCGTGATCGTCTCGAACAGTTCATCGAGCGTGCCGTAGCCGCCCGGGAAACACACCAGTGCGATGCTGCGCATCAGGAAGTGCATCTTGCGCAGTGCAAAGTAGTGGAACTGAAAGCACAGCTCGGGCGTGATGTAGGGGTTGGGTGCCTGCTCGTGCGGCAGCACGATGTTCAGGCCGATGCTCTTGCCACCGACCTCGAAGGCGCCGCGGTTGCCCGCTTCCATGATGCCCGGACCGCCGCCGGTGACCACGTAAACAGGCGTGTCCATGTCGGCGGTGCGCTGGGTGACCAGCGCGGCAAAGCGCCGTGCTTCGTCGTAGTAGCGCGACATCAGCACGCGGGTCTCGGCGACGCGGATCGCGCCCGCATCGTCGCGTGCACGGGCCTGCAACAAGTCGGCTGCGGCAGCCTCGGGCGACAAGATGCGTGCGCTGCCGAAGATCACGATCGTCGACTCGATGCCGGCTTCTTTTTGCACCAGTTCCGGCTTCAGCAGCTCGAGCTGCATGCGAACCGGTCGCAACTCTTCGCGCAGCAGGAACTCGCTGTCGGTGAAGGCCAGCCGGTAGGCGCTTTGCGGGCCTCCGTAGAGCGACGGCGGCGCGGCGGTGCTGGCGTCTTCCTGGGCCGTCGGGAAATTGCGGGCAGTGAGTTCGTTGCGTTTGTCCATGCGGTGCAGCTTAGCGTGTGGTTGGATGGCCGGGCGTCAGCGGTGCCGCGCACACGGGGCAACTGGGGTTGCGGGCCATCCGGATCTCGGTCCATTCCATGCGGCGTGCGTCGAGCATCTGCAGGCGGCCGGCCAGTGAGGTGCCCGTGCCCACGAGGAGCTTCAGCGCCTCGGCTGCCTGCACACTGCCGATGATGCCGACCAGCGGCGCAAACACGCCCATCGTGGCGCAGCGCGCCTCTTCGAAGGTGTCGTCCGGCGCGAAGATGCAGGCATAGCAGGGAGGGTCGACATCGCGGCGGTCGCGCTGGCCGGTCACGTACACCGACACCTGCCCGTCGAAGCCGATGGCCGCTCCCGACACCAGGGGCCGCGCATGGCGCACACAAGCTGCGTTCACCGCCTGCCGGGTTGTGTAGTTGTCGCAGCAATCCACCACCACGTCGGCCTGCGCGACCAGATCGTTCAGCCGTGCCGCATCGGCGCGTTCGCGCAGCGCGACCACCTGCACCTCGGGGTTGATGGCCTGCACCGTGGCGGCGGCGGAATCGACCTTGGCAGCGCCCAGGCGCGCCATCGAGTGGGCGATCTGCCGCTGCAGGTTGGTCAGCTCGACCGTGTCGTCATCGACGATCGTCAGCGTGCCCACACCGGCGGTGCCCAGGTACATCGCCACCGGCGAGCCCAGCCCGCCCGCACCGATCACCAGCACGTGGGCGGCCAGCAGTCGCTGCTGCCCTTCGATGCCGATCTCGCCCAGCAGGATGTGGCGCGAGTAGCGCAGCAGTTGGTCGTCGTTCATCGCAGCGATGACACTGATAAACGCTCGCATGCAATGGGCGACGCGCCGAACCGCCCGCGTGGTGCGGGCGCCTGCATGCTCAGTTCGCCTCGGTGTCGACCTTGCGCTCGGTCATGGACTTGCTGACCAGTACCGGCTTGCCTTTCAGGCGGTTGATGGCCTGCGCCAGCTGGAAGTCGTCGGCGCTGCCGAACTCGGCTTGGGGCTTGATCGGTGTGGCGGCCTTTTTGGCGGTTTCTTCCTCCAGCTTCTTGCGGGCGATCTCGCGGGCCTTTTCGCGGGCTTCGTCTTTGACCTCGGCACCTTGGCCACTTTGGAGGTGTTTTTCCAGGTCGGCCTCACGCGGGCGCAAGGCCGAGAACAGGTTGCCCTCGGCGGTTTCGTCCAGCATCACGTCGGGCACGATGCCCTTGGCCTGGATCGATTTGCCGCTGGGGGTGTAGTAGCGCGCGGTGGTGATTTTCAGCGCCGTCTCGGCAGAAAGCTGCCGCACAGTTTGTACCGAGCCCTTGCCGAAGGTTTGTGCGCCCATCACCGTGGCGCGCTTGTTGTCTTGCAAGGCGCCAGCAACGATTTCGCTGGCTGATGCCGAGCCTTCGTTGACCAACACCACCAGTGGCACTGTTTTCAGCGCCTCGGGCAGGTTGCGCAGCGGGTCGGTGCCGCCGCGGCGCAGGTAGTACTCGGGGGCGGCCTTGAAGATCGACTTCGACTCGGAGATTTGGCCATTGGTGGTAACGACCGTGGCGTTGGCCGGCAGGAAGACGGCCGACACCGCCACCGACGCTTCCAGCAGGCCGCCCGGGTCGTTGCGCAGGTCGAGCACGATGCCCTTCGTGTTCGGGTCTTGCTTGTAGATTTCTTCGAGCTTGCGGGCGAAGTCTTCGACCGTGCGATCCTGGAACTGGCTGACCCGCAGCCAAACATAGCCCGGCTCAACCACCTTGGCGCGCACGCTGACCGTGCGGATTTCCTCGCGCACGATGGTGACCGGGAATGAGCGGTCTTCGGACTTGCGGAAGATCGTGAGCAAGACCTTGGTGCCCGGCTCGCCGCGCATGCGCTTGACCGCTTGCTCCAGCGTCAGGCCCTTGACCACGGTGTCGTCGATCTTGGTGATCAGGTCGCCGCTTTTCAAGCCGCCGCGAAACGCGGGCGAGCCTTCGATCGGGGTGACCACTTTGACCAGGCCCTCTTCCATGCCGATTTCGATGCCGACGCCCACGAAGCGACCCGTGGTGCCTTCGCGGAATTCCTTCCACGACTTCTTGTCGAAATACTGGGAGTGCGGATCGAGCCCGGCAACCATGCCGCCGATGGCGTCGGTGATCAGCTTCTTCTCGTCGACCGGCTCAACGTAGTCGCTCTTGACCATGCCGAACACTGCTGCGAGTTGCTGCAGTTCATCCAGCGGCAGCGAGCTGACCGAATTGCGCGCCGTGGCCTGCAGCTGCATGGTGACCAACGCCCCCGCCACCGCGCCGAGTGCAACCCACCCTGAAACTTTGAGCTTCGTCCCCATGTCCGACCCTCTAACTGGCTTGTGCATACGCTTGTCCACCTCAGTATAGAACCCAGGGTTGTATCGATGCTGCATGAGCCTGCTTAGTTTCCAGTGATGTCGCCGCAGCCCCAAAGAAATCTCACATGAACAGCGCAAAAGCAGCGTCGATATCGTGTCAAGTCTGGCGCACTGGGCCGACCCAGTCGGTCAAGTTTGATCTCGGGCCGCCGATAAGCCACTGAATCGGTGTGGGTTCGCGGCCAGGGTCCGCAACCGCCGCCCCCTGGTCATAGCCCCACAACGAGGCCGTGTGATGTTCCACCTTTTCCGATCCCCGAAAGCCGCTCAGGTGACGACGCTCACCTTGGTAGACAGCTCGTCGGCTCAGCCCCCGGAGTCGCCGACCAGGGGCATGGCCCAGCGGCGCACCTTGCCCAGCGAGCAGGACCGCACGCTCACTGCCGGGGCTCGGCAGTGGCTGCGCAGCCTGCCCGCGCGTGAGCGTCCGTTGGCGTTGTGCTCGATGTACTCGCGCCTCGCGAACCGCATCGCCGCTGTGTGGGCAGACCCGGTGGACACCGAAGCGGTGTTCGATGAACTGATGATCGACCGCCGCGGAGGCCGACTCGGATTCCCGCCGCTGGTGGCCAGCGAATTGATGCGCCTGCACCAGCTGCATGAGCAGCGCCTCGTGCGCAACCAGAGCGACTAAACCGCGCCGAGGTGCTCCATCAAGATCGTGGCGCCTATGCCTGCGAGCAGGATGCCGCCACAAATCTCGGCCCATTTCCCGGCAACCGCCCCCAGCGCGCGACCCACCATCACGCCCACGGTCACCGCAACGAAAGTCGTCAAGCCGATGGCTGCGGCCACGGGAAGAATATCGACGTCGATGAACGCGAGCCCCACGCCGACCACCAGGGCATCGACGCTGGTGGCCAGGCCCGTCAAGGCGAGCAGCCAGAACGGGTGCCGGGTCAGCCGGGCCCCCTTTTGCACGCTCGTCGCCGTGAGGCCGCTGTAGACCATGCGCAGGCCCAGACCACCGAGCAGCACGAACGCAATCCAGTGGTCCCAGGTTTCGATGTAACTGGCGGCAGCCAGGCCGAAGGCCCAGCCGATCACGGGCGTGATGGCCTCGATGACACCGAAGATGCCGCCGGTGCGCAACGCTTCGCTCCAGCGCGGCTTTTGAAGCGCGATGCCTTTGCCCACGGCTGCGGCGAACGCGTCGGTGGACATGGCCAGCGACAGCAATGCAATCGACAAGGGGGTCATGTGGGGCGTTTGTAGGGGGCTGGTCCCGCCGACAGGAATCGAACCTGTATTTGCCACTTAGGAGGCGGCTGTTCTGTCCATTGAACTACGGCGGGACTGGCTGCGATTTTTACACGCGGGTCATGCCGACTCAGCCCCAGCGAAAGGTCCAGATCACGTCCAGCGAGTTCTCGAAACCTGACTGCGCGCGCAGGGTGAAGCTGCGGGCAAGGCGGTAGACGAGTTGAAAGCTGCCGGCGGTGGCGTTCAAGCCGCGTTCGTAGCCCACGTACCAACGCCGTGACAGTTGTTTGCCCAGCGAAATCACGGTGTCTCGTACCTCGCCCTGGTTCTGCTTGAGCGTCAGTTCGTCCAGCCCGAGGGCCTTGGTGAACTGGTCGGTGAAGCTGTCGCCTTCGCCGGCCAGCAGGGCCAGTGCGGCGGTTTGCAGCAGCGCGGTGTCGGCCGTGCCCAGACCGTCACTGGCGCGGCCCAATGCCAGCCACGACAGCTTGTCGACCTCGGAGACTTCGGGCTCTGAAAACAGCCGGATGCGCGGGTTCTGTGCGGTGCCCGTGACCTGCACGCCGACGCGGATGTCGGTGTTCGGGCGGGTGGCCTCGATGTTGAGCTGTGGGTTCTCCGGCGGGCCGTTGAAGGTGATCTGGCCGCGGTCCATGGTTAGCTTCTGGCCGTAGGCCGCATAGGTGCCACCAGCGGCGGACACCGTGCCGTTGATCGCCAGCTTGCCGCTGGGCGCGGTCAGTCGCAGGTCGCCGCGCAAGCCGGTCTCGATGCCACGACCGCGCAAGCGCAGCTTGGTGCCCAGGGCAATCTTCAGGTCGAGTTCCACGCGGCGTGAGGTGGTTGTGGTGGCCAGGGGGGGC
>JAKFUQ010000140.1 GCA_021732645.1 Rhizobacter sp.
GCCCAGGTGGTCAGCTCCTGCGGCGTGTGTTTGCCGGTGGGCGACAGCACTGCCAGGTTGAAGATCGGCGTGCTGGCCGGGTCGAAGCGCGAGACGCGCGGCTCCTTGACTTCATCGCGCAGGCTGGGCTGCACCAGCGCGACCTTCTCGCGCACGTCTTCGGCCGCCTTGCGCCCGTCGACGTTCAGGTTGAACTCGATGATGACGATCGAGTTGCCTTCATATGAACGCGAGTACAGCGCGTTGATGCCGGCCACGGTGTTGACCGCTTCCTCGACCTTCTTCGTGACCTCGGTCTCGACGATCTCGGGCGACGCACCGGGATAGTCGAACTGCACCACCACCGTGGGAAAGTCGATGTTCGGAAATTGGTCGACCGACAGCCGCTGGTAGCTGAAAATTCCCAGTACGACGAAGGCCAGCATGACCATCGTGGCCAGCACCGGGTTGCCGATCGAGACGCGGGTGAACCACATGGTCAGGGTGCCGCCGTCAGCACCCGCACCCGCGTGCCGTCGCCGAGCGCACCGGTCGAGCCGCGCAGCAACACCATGCCATCGGTCACCCCCGCCGTCAGTTCGACCACCGATTCCGTCTGTGGGCCGGTCGTCAACTCGCCGCGCTGGCCGAGCGTGACCTTGCGCTGCTCGACACGGTCACCGACCACCGCCAGCACATACGGCTGCGCCCGATCGACCCGCACCGCCGACACCGGCACCATCAGTGCGCTGCCGGTGTTGAGATCGATGACACCGGTCAGGAACAAGCCTTGACGCAGGTTGGGCCGCGCATCGAGCCGCAGGTAGGCCAGCACCGCGCGCGTGCCGGCCTGGGTGCTGGGGTTGATGCGCGCCACCCTCGCCGTGATCGGTGCGTCCAGGCCTTCGGCGGTCAAGCGCGCCACCTGACCGATGGCGACCCCGCCGATGTCCTCGGGCGCGATGGCCGCTTCCAGCTCGATGCGGGACAGATCGACGATCTCGACCAACCGCGCGTCGACCGCCACCCGCTCGCCGGGCTGCACCAGCCGCTGCGACACCAGCCCCGAGATCGGGCTGACCAAGCGGGCGTCGGTGCGCGCCTTGCGCGCCAGGTTCGCAGCCGCCAGCGCCGCTTCGTGGGTGGCCCGCGCTGCCGCCTCGTTGGAGATCGAGGTCTCCAGACCGGTGGCCGAAATGAAGCCCTGTGCCACCAGCGCACGGTTGTTGGTCAGCGCTCGCTGCGCGATGTCGAGCTGCGCACGCGCCGAGGCAGCGTTCTGGTCGGCCTGCTGCACCCGCAAATCGACTTCCAGCGTGTCGAGCTGGCCGATGGTCTGCCCCGCGGTGACCGTGTCGCCTTCGCGCACTGACAGCGCCTTCACCTCGGCGGCCACCTTGGCACGCACCACGGCGCTGTCCACCGCCTTCAGGCTGCCGGAGATCGCCAGCGTGCGATTGAACGGCTGGACACGTGCCACCACGATGTCGCTCGCGTTCAGGTCCATGGCCTGCGGCGGCTTGGCCGGCGCGGCGGCTTCAGCCTGCGCCTGCGATCGTGCATACAGCGTGCGGGCCACCAAGCCAGCCACCAGCAGCACCGCCATCAACCCCACGATCCACCCCAACTTCAGGCGTCTCATCATCAGCTTTCAATCTTGCAAGTCATCGGCGTTCGGAGAGGGTGTCGTCGGGGCGCGCGCGGGGTGAAGTATCGCGGCATTGAAATACCGCTGTTCGACGACGCCCTTCCAGCCTTGATCGAAGACCAGGTCGCAAACGACATCGGCGCGGTCGGTGTGCGCCAGCGCCAGCTCGCCCACTGCGGTGTAGCGCTCGTCGTGGTAAGCCGCGCTCAAGCGATCGAGCAGCGCGCGTTTGTAGTCGGTGTCGGCCGACCCACCCAAATGCAGACCTTTGGTTTCCATCACCACCGTGCGTGTCATACCGCCTTCGGTCAACACGCCGAAGACGAAGTCGGGGTAGACCTTGTGGCGCTTCCAGCCTTGCAAGCCGTACTGCGTTTTGGCGACATTGCGATGCCACCAGCGCAGCGCCGATTTTTCGTCGAGGTAGCCGGCAAACTGCGCCTCGAACTGGTTGATATCGGGCGTGTGCAAAGCCGGTTCGAGCAGGCTTTTTTGCACCGCCCGGCCGTCGGTGCGTTGCAATTCGGGCGGCAGCGCGCCGGTCACCGCCAGCGTGTCCGACAGCGGCAACTCGTGATCGGTAGCGTCGGCGCGCAAACGGAATTCAATGCGGCCCTGCTGCACGAAAGCATCGAACACCGCTTGCGCCAGCCGGTCGCGCTCTGCCTCGATGTCGATGCGTAAGCGCTCGACCAGCGAGGCACTCGAAGCCGCCAGCACCCGCTCGTCGTAGCCTTGCCCACGCAGCCGCGCCAGCACCGCAGCGACCCAGCCCCACACCCACCAGGCGTTCGGCGCCACGTCGATCAACGCGCGCACCAGCCGCGCGCGGTCAAGCTTCAGGTCACTGCGATCGATGTCCGCGTCGGCAAAAGAGTGGCTGCGATTCAAGATCGACAGGTCGATAGCGAGATGCTCGCCCCAGGCGCCTTGCGCATCTGGCGCCCATTCCTGCGCCAACGCGCCCACGGTCAGCGCTGCCCAGTCCACGTGAGCAAGCACGTCGCTGTCGTAGACCAGCGCACGGCGCGGCTCCCCGGGCTCGGCCCAGGTGACGGTGGGCACGAACAGTCGCAGCTTCGCGAACTCCGGTCGGCGTTTCAGCGTCACGGCGCGTGACGCGGCCGCTCCATCGCTGCCGGCAGTGACCTGCACCGCCAGGTCGCCCATGCCCTCGCCTTCCAGCGCCTTCTTGATGCCCTTGACCACCTCGGCGGTGTTTGCGTCATAGCACTGCACATAGCAGGCATCGAGTGCCGCACGCCCAGTCTTCACCGCGTGCGGCAGCCGCAGGATGCGCCCCACCAGCTGCGTCATCGCCGCCGGGGCGCGGCCTGCGGCCAGCGCGCACAGCACATAGGCAAAGGGGCAGTCCCAGCCTTCCTGCAACGCTGCCTTGGTGATGATGGCGCGCACCTCGCAGGTGGGCGACAGCAGGTCGATGTTCTCGGGCTGCGCCAGCTCGTTTTTGTCTGAGGTCTTGATGGCAATCTGCCGCTCGGCCAACCCGAGCTGCATCAAGTAAGCCTTCGCATCTTCGGCATGGATGAAACCTGCATCGCGCAACTCGGCGCCGGTGCGCTCCACCTGCACCAGCAGGATCGGCCGGATGTAGCGCGCGGTGTCGGCTTGCAAGGCGCTGGCCTCGCGTTGCAACACATCGAGTTGTGCCAGCGACGCCGCGAGGCAGCTTTGCCAGTCGTTCCAACGCTGCACATCGACATGGATCGGCAGCTTGATCATCTCGGCCTCGTCGAGATCGGTGCCACGCACGTCGCACAGGATGTTCGAGCCCGCCACGTCGGCACCCTTGACCCGACCGCCGATGCGCGGCGTCGCCGACAGCTCCAGCATGAAGCAGGGGTTGAAGCCGTCCAGCGTGCGCAGCGCGGTGTCGGAATAGGCGTGGTGGCCTTCGTCGATCACCACCATCGGCCGCAGCAGTCGCATCACGTTGCCGAGCGAGCTTTTGACGATGCTGCCCTTTTGCGCACGGGCTTGCGGCGTGCTGCCGCCATAGGCGGAATACACATCGAGATTGGGCACCCGGGCCAGCAAATCCCAGTGCGCCTCGATGTCGTCTTCGCCGGGTAAGAAGCCGAGCACATTGCCCCGGTCGCGGAAGAACCGCAGCGTTTCCTTCGATTGGCGCGCCGCCGATTGCAGCATCAGCACCATCACGCACAGGTGCGATTCGATGTCGATGCGGTTCAGCGGCGAGGTCTTTTCCAGCACCTTGACCCGGCCCGCGCCCGCGTTGTTCAACAGCGAGCGATACGGGTGATCGGGGTCGCGCAGCGCGGTCATCGTCTGCCGGTAGATCGCCTCGTTGGGCACCACCCACAGCACCAACCCGCTGTGGCGCTGCAAATAAGTGCCAAACACCCGCGCCACGCTGGCGGCAGCCAGCAGCGTCTTACCGCCGCCCGTCGGCACCTTCAGGCATATGTTCGGGATCGGCAGGTCCAGTGCGCCGTGGCCGTCACCATCGCCGGCCCAGCGGCTCGAATACGGCTGCTCAGCAAAGGCCGCAGGTAGCGCGCCGCGTTGCTTCAGCGCCGCCCAGGCGCGCTTGGGGAAATCGGCAGCACTGCGCGCCTCTTCCTGCATGCCTTCCATCGCCTGCCACGTTGAAACTGCTGCGCGCGACCGAGCCTCGTGCTTCTTCAATTCATCGATGTATTCCGCCAACTGGGTCAGCACATCGGTCTGGAAGCGCTTGAGTTGGATGCCGCCCGCCACAACGGCCACCTCGGCAGCCGGCCGATGCGGCAACCAGAACGCCTGGCGATCACGCGCAATGCGGTCGCGCAATTCGTCCGGCAGCGAACCCTGGCGCCACACGCAATCGACCGGGTAGACGATGGGCAACTGCTTCAACGCATCGGTGAAGGCCAGGTGCTCACGCGCCGACCAGTCCGGCGCGTCGGCCTCGAAGTCGATGTCCGAACGGGCCCGGTGGTCGCCACGGGCGCGAGAGCCGAAGATGTAAAGCCCTCGCAAGCCCGCCGTGGTGTCGCAAAGGCGGCGTATGCGAGCAGCGCTGTGCGATTCGATGCCGAAGTTCGGGTCGACGATCGGCTCACTTGGTACAGGCTGGCTCACAGGGCCCTGCTCAGCCAACCGGTCATTCATCGCCGCGCTCGCGCAAGGTCTGCCGCAAGGCGTCGAACGCCACCACACCGTCGGCTCGCACGAAGGCTGAAACTTCGATCGCCAGCATTTCGTTGTAGGTGTGCGAAGTCTGGTTGCGGTACTTGCGCAGGTCGCCCCATGCCTTCGCGTCAGTGATCAGACGGCGCTTGAACGATTCGGGGATGACGGAATACGCGTCTTCGTCCACGTCCACGCCACGCGCCCGCAGCCAGCGGTACATCGCCTTCCACGCCGCCTCGAAGGTGAACTCGAAGCGCTGGATCACCGCGTCGCGCAGAAAGTCGCTCTCCGGCTCGGCCAGCGCCTCGTGCAAGCGCGCCAGCGCCCGCTCGAAATGGCTCAATGCAACGGTGAATCGATCGTCCATCGCTCAACCCTCCCGATACAGGGCAAACGGCAGCGGCGCGTAGTTCACACCGAAGTCTTTCAACTGCCGGTTGCTCAAGTACTTGGCTGGCGCGAACACCAGATGCGGCTTCGGCACTGCCGGAGCATCGTGCTCGCGGCCCCAGCTTTGGAAGGACTTGGCGCGCGACAGATTCAACGCCGCTTCGGGGCTTTTCAGGAAGGCCAGATCGGGCCGGTAGACCAGCCACACATGTGCGTCTTTCGCCTCGCCCAGGTACCACTCGGGCGCGTCCTTCGGCAGCGCGGGCAGGCTGCCGCCGGTGGCGGTGTGGAACAGCCAGGCACCCAGCGCGTCGGCCGAGGGCAGGTTTTCACCGGACAGCAGCTTGTCGAGGTCAAGCGGCTCCCCCAGCGTGCAGTAAGTGAACTCGCCGCCCAAGCCTTCGGCGCGTTCGGAAATGCGCTTCTCGCCTTCCACGCGCAGCACGCCGTCGTCGAGCTTGACGTTGATCTTGTCGAAGCGCTTGTGCTTGGTGCTGCCCTGGTCGGCCAAGTCGCCCTCCGCAAACCCTTCCCGGGCCTTGATCGCCTCGACCTTCGCCAGCCAGGCGTCGGCCTTCTTGAACTGGGTGTAGGTGATCTTTTCTTCGAGCAGCACCTCGCGCTGGTTGCCCGACCACGCGTACCCGTTGATCGCGCGGCGCACCCGCTCGGCCGTCAGCGTGTCGGCATAGGCTTCGCCTTCGACCAGGATGAAGCGCCGCGTGCCACCGTCTTTGGCATTGGCTTTCAACACCGCATGCGCGGTGGTGCCGGAGCCAGCGAAGCTGTCGAGGATGAGGGCGTTGTCGGTATTCGTGAGCGCAATGATTCGCTCGATCAACTCAACCGGCTTCGGTGTTGCAAACACGTCTGTCGTGGCGAACATTTCCGTCAGCATTGCCTTGGCCTGACGCATCGTTGGAACGTCTGACCAAATGGTTGGATACGGACGGGTGGGAGCGTCAGGAGCGAACTCTCGCGTGTAAGGCTCCCAAACTTCCTTTCCGAGCTTCTGCCGCTTTTTCCATATCAACGTGCCAGCCGCCCGATGGGCATCTACGGCTTTCTCACCTGCCGCCCAGCAGGCTTCTTCACCGTTCTCATGGATCGGGTGGACGTATGTGCCATCAGGCGCTTCGAGCTCGAAGTACATCGTCGGTCGATCTCGACGCAAGCTGTTTTTTCCGTTCTTTTTCAACAGCCGATCGCGGTATAGCCTCCCAGAGTCATCCTTCAACGAATACGCGTCAAGAATTCCGGGCGCAACCATCGGCGAGAACGAAACAGCAGCTTTGTCCTTGGCGTAGCAAAGCAAGAAATCGTGGTCCGGCGTGACAGGCACCTTGTTGTCATTCGGGCTGTCAACCTTGCGCCAGATGAAGCAGTTGGCGAAGTTGTCCTCGCCAAAAATCTCATCCAACACCATCCTCGCCCGGTGCACCTCGTTGTCGTCGAGCGTGATCCAGATCGAGCCGCTGTCGCTCAGCAACTCGCGCAGCAGCACCAGGCGCGGCCACATCATGCACAGCCATTTGTCGTGGCGCAGCATGTCATCACCGTCCACCGGGTTGGTGCTGAGCCACTCTTTCATGATCGGCGAGTTCACGCCGTCGCTGTAGCACCAGCCTTCGTTGCCGGTGTTGTAGGGCGGGTCGATGAAGATCAGGTCGGCCTTGCCCGCATGGCGCGGCAGCAGGCTTTTCAGCGCGTGCAGGTTGTCGCCGTGGATGACGAGGTTGCCGTTCAGGTCGCCCGCGAGGGTGCTCGAACCCGCCCCCACGCCCTTGCCCGGCTGCGCCACCAGCGGCCGGTAGGGCACCGTCAGGTGGTGGTTGTAGACGTACTCTTTGCCTTTGAAGACGATTTCGGGCATGGGGTTGGGGCGTGGCCGCCAGTGTCACGGGGCGGCTTTCATTATCGGGGCCGTGGGGTTCGTCCCCAGCAGGCGCAGAACCCGCAGGCAGAATCGCCCGCATGTTCTCGCTGGACCGCTTTTCCTTCCACCAACTGCTGCTGGTCGCGTTCTTGCTGATCGCCGGGCTGCTCAGTGCGGCGTCGCTGCGCGGGCTGTTCACCATCGAGGCGCTCATCACCCAAAGCAGCGACGGCGCGCAGCAGGCGGTGTCGCTCAGCGCGGCGGCACAGCGGCTGGCCGAGCGCAGCGTGACGATGGAGCGCGCCGCGCGGCAGTACCTGGTGCTCGATGACCCGCTGCTGCGCCAACGTTTCGACGAGGCGGCCCGTGAGGCCACGCAGGCGCTGGACCAATTGGCGCAGGGCCTGCGCGAGGCGGTGCCCACAGCCTCCGGGCAAGAGCCTGCAGACGACGCATGGCGCAGCACGCTGCGCACGCTACGCCAGCAGCTCAGCGGCGACGCCGACACCCGCAGCGACCGTGAACAGACGCTGACGGCCGCCTTCCGCGACCTCGGGCAGATCAACATCGACATCGCCGACCAGGTGCGGCTGGCCACTGAATCGCGCAATGCCGCACTGTTGGAACGGCTGGAGTCGGGCCGTGCCGAGCTGGCCCGGCAGATCGTGGCCGCGATTGCCGTGGCGGTGGCGCTGGCGCTGGCGTTTGGCATCTGGCTGGCGCGCCCGCTGAAGCGGCTGGAGGCCGCCATCGTCGGGCTGGGCGAGAACCGGCTCGATCACATGATCGACATGCGCGGCCCGGCCGACGTGCGCCAACTCGGCCGCCGCCTAGAATGGCTGCGGCTGCGGCTGGCCGAGCTCGATGACGACAAGGCGCGCTTCCTGCGCCATGTGTCGCACGAGCTGAAAACACCGCTGGCCGCGCTGCGCGAAGGCGTGGCGCTGCTGGAAGACGGCGTGACGGGCCCGCTCAACGAGCCGCAGCGTGAAGTGGCGCGCATCCTGCGGCAAAACACGTCGGTGTTGCAGGGGCAGATTGAAGACCTGCTGCGCTTCAACACCGCCGCTTTCGACGCCCGCCGTCTGGTGCGCCGCCCCGTCGAATTGACCGCCCTGGTGGCCCAGCAGGTCGACGCCCAAAAACTGCAATGGCAGGCGCGCAAGCTGAAGGTGGCGGTGACGGGCTGGCCGCTGCGCGTTGAAGTGGATGCCGAGAAGCTGGGCATGGCGTTGGGCAACTTGCTGTCCAACGCGATCCGTTTCAGCCCGATCGGCGGGCGCATCGCGTTCGAAGTGTCACAGTGGCCGGGTCGGGCACGCATCGACGTGATCGACGAAGGCCCCGGCGTGGCGGCTGCCGACCGGGCACGGGTGTTCGAACCGTTTTTCCGCGGCGAACGCCAACCGACCGACGCACCGCGCGGCAGCGGCATCGGCCTGTCGATCGTGCAGGAACTGGTGCGCGCCCACGACGGTCAGATTGACCTTTTGATGCCCGGCCAGAACCCGCCGTCGGGCGCCCATTTCCGGATTGAATTGCCCCATGTTCCTGACCGTTGAAGCCGCGTTGCGGCAAAGTGCGCTGCGGCCGCTGGCCGGTTTTCTTGTGGTCGCTGCGGCGATCAGTGGGTTGGTCGGCGTGGCGGGGTGCTCGGTGTTGCAGCGCGAGCCGGTGCCCGTGGTGGCACCCGCCCCGGTGGTGATCGCCACCCCGCCGCCGGTGGTGGTCGCCGCCCCGAGCCCGGTGTCGGCGCCCCTCGACGCCGCCACGCCCAGCGACCTGGCATCGCGGCGCGCGCTGGCCAACCACGAACAGCTGCGCAGCTTGCCGCTCAACGAGCTGGCGCAGGAAATCGCCCGTCTGAGCGCCCTGCCCCCGGCACCGGACACCTCGATCGACCTGGCGATGGCGCTGCTGCTGACGCGCAATGGCGGTGAACAGAACCGCGCGATCGGCCTGATCGAACCGCTGGCCAAGGGCGAGACACCGGCATCGGAAGCCTGGCAGCCGATGGCGCGGCTGCTGTTGACACGCTTGCTGGAACTGCGCCGCCTGGAAGACCTGCTTGACCGCCGCAACCAGGAATTGCGCGACAGCCAGCGCGATGTGAAGCAGCTCAACGAGAAGCTGGAAGCACTGAAGGCGATCGAGCGCAGCCTGGCGCCGCGACCGATTTCGTCGGGGGCGCCAGAACCCTCTCAAGCGGTCGTCCCGCAGCGCCCTGCGCGCAAGGCAGTTCAGTGAGCGCGAAGCTGCTGGTCGTCGACGACGACGCCGACCTGCTGCAGCTGCTGTCGATGCGGCTGACAGCGGCCGGCTACCACGTGACCGGCGTCGGCTCGGCCGAGGAAGCGCTGGCGCACCTGGAAGCGTCTCGCCCGCAGCTGGTGGTCAGCGACGTGCAGTTGCCGGGCCGCGACGGGCTGGCGCTGTTCGACGAGATCCGCAAGCGGCACCCTGCCCTGCCGGTGATCCTGCTGACCGCGCACGGCACCATCCCCGACGCGGTCGAAGCGACCGCCCGTGGCGTGTTCACTTACCTGACCAAGCCCTTCGACGGCAAGGCGCTGCTCGACAAGATCGCCCAGGCGCTGGCGCTCGGCGCGCCGACGGCCCACCCCATCGGCGCCGACGAGGCCTGGCGCGCGCCCATCGTCAGCCGCTCGGCGGTGATGGCCGAACTGCTGGCCGAAGCGAAGATGGTGGCCGCATCCGACGCCAGCGTCTTGATCTGCGGCGAAAGTGGCAGCGGCAAGGAGCTGCTGGCGCAGGCGATCCACCGCGCCAGCCCGCGCGCGGCGCAGCCCTTCGTCGCGGTCAACTGCAGCGCCATTCCCGAGGCGCTGCTCGAATCGGAACTGTTCGGCCACGTCAAGGGCTCGTTCACCGGCGCGGTCGCGAATCACCGCGGGCTGTTCCAGGCGGCCGACGGCGGCAGCCTGTTCCTCGACGAGATCGGCGACATGCCACCGGCGCTGCAGGTGAAGTTGTTGCGCGTGCTGCAGGAACGCTCGGTGCGACCGGTCGGCGCCAACCAGTCGCTGCCGATCGATGTGCGCATCCTGTCGGCCACTCACCGCGACCTGGATGCCGCGATGGCGCAGGGCCAGTTCCGCGAAGACCTGTACTACCGGCTGAATGTCGTCGCGCTGACCTTGCCGGCGCTCGGCGCTCGGCGCGAGGACATCCCGCTGCTGGCCAACCATTTCCTGTCGGCCTTGAGCGAGAAATACGGCAAGCGCCTGAACGGCTACGCCCCGGAGGCATTGAAGGCGCTGACCGCCGCCGCCTGGCCGGGCAATGTGCGGCAGCTGCACAACGTGGTCGAGCAGGTCTGCGCACTGACCACCACGCCGCTGGTGCCGCTGGCGCTGGTGCAGCGCGCGCTGCGGGTGCCCAGCGTCGAGGTGCTGAGCTTCGCGCAGGCGCGCGAGCGCTTCGAGCGCGACTACCTGGTCGGGCTGCTGAAGCTGACCGACGGCCATGTGGCCGACGCCGCCCGACTGGCCGACCGCAACCGCACCGAGTTCTACCGGCTGCTGCAAAAGCACGGCCTGACGCCGGGGTTGTTCCGCATGGACGCGCGCCCCGAGGGGTCCGGCGACGCGGCTGCGCCCCCACCCATGTCGCCAAGCGGCGACAACGTCTAGTCGTTTCAAATCAACGACTTATGCGCCATGCTCCGGGCTGTTGTCGCTGAACCGGGACAGAAACCAGGCCAGCAGTGCGTAGAAACCCGATCTCTGCCGACACAGAGCGAAATTTCTCGCTCAAGTGACTGATTCGTAAAGGATTCTTGACACTGGCATGCAGGTTGCGCTCTGGGCTGCACTGTCCCTTCGAGCGCCCGATGAACCACCGCCTTGCCAGCCGTCTGAACCGCTCTTACACCGAAGCCAGCACCGGCTCGGCCGCGCCCGCCACGCCCACACGTCCGAGCGCGGGTGCAAGCATGCCGCCGGTCAACCGAGGGTCGATGACCGCGCAGCGGTGGCGCGGTTTTCTGGCCGCCTTGATGGGCGGTTGCACCGCGCTGGCGTCGCGCCTCACAGGCGGCGAGACCCCGCAACGCCTGCGCTTCGATGCCGCAGCACCCGCACCTGCGAATGCCGTCGCGACCGCCGCCTGGAAGCGCGCTGCAACGCGACGCCGGCGCACGCTGCTGGCGCTGATCGCGCTGTCGGTCGTTGGGGCCACCGCGATGCTCGACCAGGTGCTGCCCGCCTCTGATGTCGCGTGGCTGCGCAGTGCGCAGATGGCGCTGTTTTCGATCCTGTTCGGCTGGGTATCAGCCGGCTTCTACACCGCGATGATGGGCTTCTGGGTGCAGTTGAAAGGTGACCCGCACGCGCTATCGAGCCGCTCGGTGGCCCACCAGCCGATTGCAGCCGAAGCGCGCACGGCGCTGATCATGCCGATCTGCAACGAGCAGGTGTCC
>JAKFUQ010000266.1 GCA_021732645.1 Rhizobacter sp.
AGGGCATGCTTGGCTGTAGAAGCGAGGTAAGTTCGGTCGAGAAACATTCGAGGTCCTTTCCAGAACGGTAGTGGATTTCTTTACCGTACATGGACTTCATGACATCGGTAACCCCCCACCCCCGCGAACCGGGGGGGCGTAGTGAGCGACACTGAACGCATTACGGAAGTTGGCTGACCTTGTCCCTAAAAAACCTATCTCTTGGGGAACGATTCGAAATCAAGCGGGGAGAACGAGAATGACGAAGTCGAAGGCGGGCACGGCCAAGACGCTGGGCGGCGCAGCATCATTGAAAACCCGAAGTCGGCCTACGTCAGCCCGATGCCTCTCAAATAAAACTCGATCACCGATCAACCCAGGCAGGCCAGCGCCCAGTCCAGCCGTGGCACACAGATTCCAGGGGTAAGGTCAAACCGAGCATATGAAATTTCAAACTTTGTCATCTGCGGCTTTCGCTTTCCCTCGGTGAAGCCTGAGTGAAGCTTTCATCCCGCTTGGGCTTTATTGAACCCTTCTACGTGATGGAATGCGCCAAGGCTGCGGCGGCATTGGCGCGCAGCCCGCTGTGCGACCCACAGCAAGGCGGCAGGCCCATGATCTTCCTGAACATCGGCGAGCCCGATTTCACCGCCCCACCCCTGGTGCAGGCCGCCGCGCAGCGCGCGATCCGCGACGGTGCCACGCAATACACCGACGCCTGCGGGCTGATGGCGCTGCGCGAGCACATCAGCGGCTGGTATGCGCAGCGGTTCGCGCTCGACATCGCGCCCGAACGCATCGTCGTCACCGCGGGTGCGTCGGCCGCGCTGCAGCTGGCGTGCCTGGCGTTGATCGACCCTGGCGACGAAGTGCTGCTGCCCGACCCCGGCTACCCCTGCAACCGCCATTTCGTGGCCGCCGCCGACGGTGTTGCGGTGCTGCTGCCGACGACCGCGGCCGATCGCTTTCAGCTCAGTGCTGACGCTGTCAGCGAGGCCTGGGGTGACAAGACCCGCGGCGTGCTGCTGGCCTCGCCGTCGAACCCGACCGGCACCTCCATCGCCCCGGCCGAGATGGGGCGCATCGTGGACGAGGTGCGGGAACGCGGCGGCTTCACCATCGTCGACGAGATCTACCTGGGCCTGAGCCACGACGAGCGCTTCAGCGATTCCGCGCTGCGCCACGGTGACGACGTGATCTCGATCAACAGCTTCTCGAAATACTTCAGCATGACCGGCTGGCGGCTCGGTTGGCTGGTCGTGCCCGAGGCCCTGGTGCCGGCCATCGAGAAGCTGGCGCAGAACCTGTTCATCTGCCCGTCGTCGATCGCACAGCATGCGGCTCTGGCCTGCTTCGAGGCCGATTCACTGGCCGAGTACGAACAGCGCCGGCTGGCGTTCCGTGCGCGCCGCGACTACCTTGTGCCCGCCTTGAAGGCGATCGGCTTGACGGTGCCGGTCGAACCCGATGGGGCGTTCTACGTCTGGGCCGACTGCTCTGCACACACCCGACATTTGCCCGGGGGCAGCTGGGATTTCGCGTTCGACCTGATGCAACGCGCGCAGATCGCGATCACGCCCGGACGCGACTTCGGTCGCCACGAGCCGCAGCGGTTCGTGCGGCTGTCGTACGCCAGTTCCCTGGAACACTTGCAGCAGGCCATGCACCGACTGGGGGCCATCCTCTCATGACGCCCGCCAGCGATTTCGACATCACACTGCGCGTCTACTGGGAAGACACCGATGCGGGCGGCGTGGTGTTCTATGCCAATTACCTGAAATTCTTTGAGCGGGCCCGCACCGAATGGCTGCGTGCGCTCGGCCACAGCCAGGAGCACTTGCGCTTGCACGAAGACGCGATGTTCGTCGTCAGCGACACGGCCCTGCGCTACCGTCGCCCTGCACGGCTCGACGACCTGCTCAGAATCACCGTGAAGCTCGCCGAGGTCAGGCGCGCGTCGATCACACTCGCGCAACAGGCGTGGCGTGGCGACGAGTTGCTGACCGAGGGCACGATACGCATCGTCTGCGTCGAGACCACCACCTTCACGCCGCGCAGCATTCCGAGCACCATCGCTGCCGCCATCACTGCGGCATTGCCACCGACGTAAACCACCGCATCCATGAACCAAGACCTCTCGATCGTCAGCCTCGTGTTGCAGGCCAGCCTGGTGGTGCAGCTCGTCATGGCGGGACTGCTGCTGACCTCGCTGGCCAGCTGGACGGTGATCTTCGGCAAGCTGTTCGGCCTGCGCAAGGTGCGCACCGCGAACGACGACTTCGAGCGCGAGTTCTGGGCTGGCAAAAACCTGAACGATCTGTACGACGACGCCACCCGGCGCAGCACCCCGCTGGCCCCCATGGAGCGCATTTTCGCCTCCGGCATGCGCGAGTTCATGAAGCTGCGCGAGCGTCGCGTCACCGATTCCGGTGCGCTGCTGGATGGGTCACGTCGTGCCATGCGCGCCAGCTACCAGCGCGAGCTCGACACCATCGAATCGAACCTGTCGTTCCTCGCATCGGTCGGCTCGGTGTCGCCGTATGTGGGCCTGTTCGGCACGGTGTGGGGCATCATGCACGCCTTCATCGGCCTGGCCAACCTGACGCAAGTGACACTCGCCACCGTGGCGCCAGGCATTGCCGAGGCGCTGGTCGCCACCGCCATCGGCCTGTTCGCGGCGATCCCAGCGGTCATCGCCTACAACCGTTTCGCCCGCGACATCGACCGCATCGCGATCCAGCTGGAGACCTTCATCGAGGAGTTCTCGAACATCCTGCAGCGCAACCTGGGCCAGCCGGCCTCGGCGACCGGCGGCGGCCACTGACATGGCGGCCGTCAGCCACCGCGGCGGCGGACGCCGCCGCACCATCAACGAGATCAACATGGTCCCGTTCATCGATGTGATGCTGGTGCTGCTGATCATCTTCATGGTCAGCGCACCCCTGATCACCACCGGCGTGGTCGATCTGCCGACGGTGGGCAAGAGCAGTGCCCAGAAGCCCAATCCGATCTTCGTTGTCGTCAGGCTCGACGGAACCCTCCGCTTGAAACTCGGTAATAAAGAGGAAGGCCAGCCAGTGGCTTTGAACAAGATCGCAGTACTCGTTCAGGAAATGCAGAACGGAAAAGACGAAACGCCCGTCGTCATTTCAGCGGACAAGAACGTCAAGTACGAAGCGGTTGTCAACGTCATGAGCAAATTGCAGATGTCAGGCATCAAGCACGTCGCCCTCATGGTGAAAAACGGCGCATGACTCCGCCCAGGCGTCGACACTGATGAATGCAGCCGCCCTCGGCCGTGACGCCTTCATGCCCCGCGCGCCGGTCGGGTTGGGCCGCGGCCTGCTGCTGGCGCTGGTGGCGCATGCGCTGCTGATTGCCGGGCTGTCACTCGGCGTGAACTGGCGCGCCAGCCCGCCCGAGGGCGTCGAGGCCGAGCTGTGGGCCGCGGTGCCACAGATCGCCGCACCGCGCGCGGCCGAGCCGGAACCGCCGCCTCCCCCTGTGAAGCCCATGCCGACGCCGCAGCCGGTGAAGCCTGTGGTCAAGGAGCCGCTGCTGCCCGACGCGCAGATCGCGATTGAAAAAGCCAAGCGCCTGGAAGACAAGCGCAAGAAAGACGTTGCCGAACAACTGGCCGCCGACAAGCTCGCCAAGCAGCGCCAAGCCGAGGCGGCTGCGACACTGGCGCAGCAAAAGCGCAAGGCCGACGCCGACAAAGCCAAGGCCGATCTGGCCGCGAAGAAGCAAGACGCCGCACTGGCGCAGGCGCGCGAAGCACAGATGCAGCGCATCGCCGCCTTGGCCGGGGCCACTGGCGATGCCAATGCCACGGGCACCGCTTTGCAAAACGCCGGGCCGAGTGCCAGCTACATCGGCCGCATCAAGGGCCGCATCCGCCCCAATGTGTCATTCCCCGACACGATACCGGGCAACCCCAAGGTCGAGGTCGACGTGCGGCTGGCGCCCGACGGCCGCATCATGTCCAGCCGCGTCGTCAAGGGCAGCGGCGTGCCTGAATGGGATGCCGCCGTGCTGCGCGCCATCGAGCGTACTGAGGTGCTGCCGCGCGACGAGTACGGCAAGGTGCCGCCGGCGCTGATCATCGGGTACCAGTTGCGCGAGTGAGGCCAGCGTTGGCCGGCACGCCGGAAATGGCGTCGCTAGCGCCGCTTTATCGGGGCTTCGTTGCCGGTGGGCAGCGGCAGCATCTGAGGTGAGTTCCCAGCTTCGCGGAATCCGCCTTTTTCGAGCACCCCATGGCCGACATGCTGAACCCCCTGCAATGGCAACGTGACGATCGCGCCGATGCGAGGGACGCGCCCACCTACTGCTGGCCCACGCCCCCCTTCGCGATCTACCCGCCGGCGCTGCCACAAACCGAGCCCCTGGCCTGCACCATCGTGGGCCTCAACGACAAGCTGATGCCCGGACAACTGGGCGCCCTGGTACCCGACCTGGCCCTCGCCATGGTGTTGCTGCCGCCGTCGCGCAGCAGCGTGCCGCTGCGCTTCGATCAGTTCCGCTCGATCGCGTTGACCGCGCCCATCCACGCCGTGCCGATCGACACCGACCCGGCTGCGCCGCCCCTGCCGATCACCGCGCCGACGCCGTTTCGCCTGCAATGGAGCGCCGGCGGCGAGTGGCAAGGGCTGACACAAGGCCACGTTGCCACGCCGTTTGGTATCTTCTTGTTCCCTCCCGTGGCCAACGGGACGCCGGGAGCGGTCATCCGGGCGTTTGTGCCCACAGCGGCTTACAGCGACTTCGAGATCGGCCCGCGCATCGGCGAGGTGCTGGTCGAACAGGCCTCGGCCACCGTGCAACAGGTCGAGCAGGCTGCGGCACAGCAGGCGCAGATGCGCCAGCAGAAGCTGGGCGACATCCTGGTCACCCGCAACATCGTGACGCCTGAGCAGCTGCTGTGCGCGCTCGATCAGCAGTCGCGCCTGCCCATCGTGCGCATCGGCGAAGCCTTGCTGTCGATGGGTCTGATCAACGCGGCACATCTGGAATCGGCACTGCAACAGCAGCAGCGTGATCGCAGCGTGCCGCTCGGCGAGATCCTGGTGCGCACCGGCGTCATCAGCCGCCCCGACCTGCAAGTCGCGATGGCCCGCAAGATGGGCTATCCGCTGGTCGACATCGACACCTTCCCGGTCGATGCCGAAGCCCTGCGCAAGCTGCCTTATGCGGTGGCTGCGCGGCTGCGCGTGCTGCCGCTGTTGATCCGTGACGGGCGGCTGGTGATCGCACTGGACGACCCGGCACGCCGCCGCATGGTGACCGAAGAGGTCGAGTTCTCGGCGCAGATGAAGGTGCTGCCGGTGCTGGCGCAAAGCCGCTCCATGGACCACCGCACCCACGCGGCCTATGAACAGATCGGCGCGGTGGCACCGGCCCGCTTCGGCTTCGACAACCGCGACGAGCCGCTGCCTTTCGAGTCGATCAACACCGACCAGCTGGTCGAGACACTGGAGCGCGAGGACGACGATGCGCACGACGACCGACCGATCGAGCAGTCCGACAACTCGCTGGTGCGGCTGATCAACAACATGATCATCGAGGCGCACAAGGAAGGCGCCTCGGACATCCACATCGAAAGCTACCCCGGCCGCGAAAAAATCCGCATCCGCTTTCGCAAGGACGGGCTGCTGCGCACCTACCTCGAACTGCCGCCCAACTACCGCTCGTCGCTGATCGCTCGCATCAAGATCATGTGCGACCTGGACATTTCCGAGCGCCGCAAGCCGCAAGACGGCAAGATCAATTTCTCGCGCTTCTCGGCGCAGCACAAGCTTGAACTGCGGGTGGCTACGATCCCCACCAACAACAACCTTGAAGACGTGGTGATGCGCATCCTGGCCTCGGCGCGGCCCATCCCGATCGAGCAGCTCGGCCTGTCGGCTTCCAACCTGACGCAGCTGATGGCGGCGATCAAGCGGCCCTACGGCATGGTGCTGTGTGTCGGCCCGACCGGCTCGGGCAAGACCACCACACTGCATTCCGCGCTGGCCGCCATCAACGTGCCCGAGCGCAAGATCTGGACCGCCGAAGACCCGGTCGAAATCACCCAGGCCGGTCTGCGCCAGGTGCAGATCAACCCACGCATCGACTGGACCTTCGCCAAGGCCCTGCGCGCCTTCCTGCGCGCCGACCCGGACGTGGTCATGGTCGGCGAAATTCGCGATGAAGAGACCGCGCACATGGCGATCGAAGCCTCGCTCACCGGCCACCTCGTGCTCAGCACGCTGCACACCAACAGCGCGCCCGAAACCGTGACCCGCCTGCTCGACATGGGCATGGACCCGTTCAATTTCGCCGACTCACTGCTCGCCGTGCTGGCCCAGCGGCTGGTGCGCCGGCTGTGCAGCCATTGCCGACAAAGTCAACCGGCCACCAAGGCCGAGGTCGACGAGCTGCTCGACGACCACCTGCATGTGTACACCGCCGACGCGGGCGAGCTCCCCGACCGCACCGCGCTGCGCAAGCAATGGGTGGAGCAGCACGGCAGCAGCGGCAAGCTGCAGAAGTACCACAGCCCCGGCTGCACGCACTGCGACCACACCGGCTTCAAGGGCCGCGCCGGGCTGCATGAGCTGATGGTGATCTCACGCGAACTGCGCCGCATGGTGCAGACCGGCGAACGCGCCGAAGCACTGCAGCAACGCGCGCTGCGCCAAGGCATGCGCACGCTGCGCCAAGACGGCATCGACAAGGTGCTGGCGGGCATCACCTCGATCGAGGAAGTTCGCTCGATGAGCAACGTCTGAGCGCGGCTGATCCGTGAACTGGGGCCGGATCGAAGGCTTGTTCGGCGCATCGTGCTGGGCACGAACTTTCTAGACTGGGGCATACCTACACCGTCAGCGACACCGTCTGTCCATCATGTCCTTGCGCTCGACCTTCAACCTGCCCCAGCGCACCTCGCGGCGGGGCAGCCTGGGCATCGCCACCGCCAGCGCCGCATCGGCCACCGCCGCGGTGATCGAGAAAGACAGCGCTGGCGCGCTGCATCTCAAGGCGCTCGAATCGTTCGCCGGCGATGGGGCGCTCAAGGCCATGTCCGGGTGGCAGCGCCGCACCGGCTGGCGCCGCTGCCACACCCACCTGCTGCTCGATGAAGCCCACTACCAACTGCTGCCGGTGGACGCGCCCGACGTGCCCGATGCCGAACTGAGCGACGCCCTGCGCTGGCGCGTCAAGGAGCTGATCGACTTCCCGGCCGAAGCCGCCAGCGTTGCGAGCGTGCTGGTGCCCACCGCCAACGAATCGATGCGCACCCGCCAAGCCTGGGTCGTCGTGGCGCGCCGCGATACCGTCGCCGAGCGCATGCGCGGCGCACGCGACGCCCAGATCGAGCTCGACAGCATCGACATCCCCGAGCTCGCGCTGCGCAACCTGGCGCTGCTGCCCGCCCCGGACAGCGCCTGTGCGATGCTGCACGTGGGCCTGCGTCGCAGCACACTGCTGATGGTGTGGAGGGGCGATCTGTGCAGCGTGCGCCGCTTCGACCTGACCGCAGGCGCCCTGCTCGATGCCACACCCGAGGAGTTCGAAGCCCTCATCGAACGCTTTGCGCAAGATGTGCAGCGCAGTGCCGATGCGTTCGAGCGCCACTTTCATGCGGCGGCCCTCGGCCGCCTGTGGGTGCTCGATGAACAGGCCGGCCTGCCGATGGCCGATGCGCTGGCCCGCCACATCACCTTGCAGGTCAAGCCGATGAAGCTGGCCGACTGGATAGGCATCGACACCACGCGCCCCCTGATGGATGCACGGGCGCACGTCGATTTCCTGCCCGCCATCGGCGCCGCGCTGCGGGCTGCGTCATGACACAACAGATCAATCTGCTCGACGCGGCGCTGCTGCCGCCACGCGACTGGTGCAATGGCCGCTTCATCGTGGGCACGGGCGCGCTGTGGGTGGCGCTCGTCGGCGGTCAGTGGGTCTATGAAAAGCAGGCGCTGACCGCGCTGCTGGCGGCCAGCGCGCCGGTCGAGTCCGTCGCAGCCGACACACCGGCCATCGACGCCGAAATCGCCGCCCTGGGCACCCAGCTCGCCGGTGGTGAGGCGCTGCTGCGCACCGCGGGGGGGTTGACCGCATTGCCCCAGGAAAGCGCCGCACGGGTGCAGGCGCTGATTGACGCGATGCCACAAAACCTGTGGCTCGACGAGGTCGAGTTCGGCACCAACCAGCGGGTACGCATCACTGGTGGGGTGGGCGATGCCGCCGGTCTGGCGGCGTTTTCGCAGCGCCTGGGCGAATCCCCGGCCTACAACGGCTTGCCCTTGCGCGTGGTGGCACTCGCCCCGCGCGCTGCCGAGGCGCCCGCATCACCAGACACCTCAGCCACGCTGAAAGCACCACCGATGAATGCCGCATTCCAGTTCGTGCTCGCAAGCACCGACGCCCTCGCGCCCTCCGCCGGAGATCTCAAGTGAAAGACAAACCGTCAGCCGCCGTCGGCGCCGCGCTGTCGCGCATCGACGCCTTGCCACAACGCGACCGCTGGATGCTGGCGGCCGGCCTGCTGGCCCTGGCCATCGGTGTGCAGTGCCTGGTGGTGATGCCGGCACAAGATCGACGCCAGGCCATCGCGTCCACGGTGCAATCCGAAGGCGATGCGCAAAGCGAGGCGGCAGCCGCTGATCACGCGGCCAAGCTGCTGCAGCGCGACGACTTGAAAGCCAGGCAGCTGGACGTCATGCGCCAGCTCGCCATGCTCGGGCTGGCCCCGACACAGCGCGACACCGTCGGCGCCCTGATGGCCCGCACGCTGCCCGACAGCGGCGTGCAGCTGGTCGGCGTGCAGGCGCTGCCACTGGAAGAACTGGTGCAGCAAGCACCCGACGATGCGGTAGCCGCCACCGAGGCCGTGGTGGCAACGGCCTCGGCAACGACGGCGGTCGCAGCTGCCGCACCCACGCTGTACCGGCATCGCGCCGAGCTGCGCCTCGAAGGACCGGTGCCGCAATTGCTGCAAGCGGTCAACCTGGTCGAGCATCGGCTGGCACCGCTGCGAGTCGAGCGGATACGCCTGTCGGCGGTGCCCGGCGGCGCACAGGCGCAGATTGTGTTGACCACGCTCAGCCGCGACAGCGACTGGCTTGCCCTGTGAAGCCCACCATGAAGATTGAACGCCAGCGTGCAAGCACCGCACTGCGGTGCACGGTCATCGGCATCTTGGGCTGCGTGTCGGGCGCTGGGGCCGTGGGCCCGCAAGCCCCGTTCACCCCGCCGCCTGCGGCGTTGACTGCCGCCGCAGCGCCTGCCAGCGCGGCATCCGACGCCGAGGCGGCCCTGCCGCAAGGGCTGCTCGGGGTGCGCCTGGGCCCCACCCCGGCCGCGTTGATCGATGGCCTGTGGATACCGATCGGCCAGTTCGCACGCGGAGCACGCCTGGTCGATGTGCAGCCCGGGCAAGCACGCCTGCGCCATGCCGATGGTCGCGTGGAAGCACTGCACCTGTTCGCCGACCCGAGCGCTGCCGCTTTGCGTCCGCGCCCACCCCTCTCCACCCAATCTGCCGCGCTGCGGGAGCTGCCATGAACCTGATGTTCCGATTCGACTGCGCCACGCCCTTGCGGAGCCTGGCTCCGGGCTGTGTGACCACCTTGGCGCTGCTGCTTTCTGGGTGCCAGACCGGCCCCGAACCGCGCGCCACGCAAGACCGCATCGGCACCGAATTGAAGCAGGCGCTGGCAGACCGACCGGCGCCCAAGGTGCCCGAAGCCATCAGCGCGGCGCTGCTACCGCCATTGGCCCAGGCGCTGCCTCGCCCGGCCGCGCTGCCCGAGCAGCGCTTCGACCTGGTGGTCAGCAACGCCACAGTGCAACAGGTGTATCACGCGATGGCCTCGGGCTCGCGCTACAGCATCTTGCTGCCGCCGACGCTCACCGGCACGGTCAGCGTCAACCTGAAAGAGGTGACCATGCGCGAGGCGCTGGAGGTGATGCGCGAAGTGCATGGCTTCGAGTACCGCATCGACGGCACGCGGGTCTACATCCAGGACGCGACGCTGCAAACGCGCATCTTCCAGGTCAGCTACCCCAGCGCCAAGCGCACCGGCCGCAGCGACACCAAGGTCATCTCGGGCTCCATCACCTCGAACAGCAACGGTGGTGCGGGCGGCGCAGCCAGCGGCGGCACCACCAACAACAGCGAAGGCAGCCAGATCGCAACCACCAACGATGCCGACTTCTGGAAAGAACTCGACACCGCCCTCAAGGCCATCGTCGGCAACGAAGCCGGGCGGCAGGTGGTGATGTCGGCGCACACCGGCACGGTGGTGGTGCGGGCGCTGCCGAAAGAACAGCGCGAGATCGAGAGCTTTCTGCGCTCGGCTCGGCTGTCGATCGAGCGGCAGGTCATGTTGGAAGCGAAAATTGTCGAAGTGAGCCTGAGAGAAGGCTTCGAGTCCGGCATCAACTGGGCCGGCCTGAGCAATGGCAATCACCGCTTCTCGGTGGGTGCCGACCCGACCCGCATCAACGTGCCGGGCAGCATCGGAACCGCCGCAGGCATCCGGCCGGGCTCGATCGTCACCGGTGTCGACGGCAGTGCCACGCCACCCACCGTCACCCCCACCACCTTGGGCCAGCTGGTGGCCAGCCCCTTTGCCAGCGGCGGTGCCGGGCTGTTGGGAATCGCCTTCACGACGAGTGGCTTCAACGGCCTGCTGTCGTTCCTGGAAACGCAGGGCTCGGTGCAGGTGCTGTCCTCACCCCGGGTGGCCGCGGTCAACAACCAGAAAGCGGTGCTGCGTGTGGGCACCGACGACTTCTTCATCACCAACATCTCGACCACCACCGTCGCCAGCGCCTCAGGCAACGTGACCACGCCCACGATCACGGTGCAACCCTTTTTCTCCGGCATCGCGCTCGACGTCACACCGCAGATCGACGAAGACGGCATGGTGACCATGCATGTGCGGCCCTCGGTCAGCGAGGTGTCGGAGCGCACGCGCATCGTCAACCTTGGCACGCTGGGCAGCTTCACACTGCCCTTGGCGTCGAGCAACGTGAATGAAACCGACACCGTGGTGCGGGTGCAAGACGGCTACATCGTCGCCATTGGCGGGCTGATGCAGCAGCGCCAGACCGGCAGCCGCTCACAGGTGCCCGGTGCGGGCGACATCCCCGTGGCCGGCAACCTGTTCAAGCGCACCGACAAAGGCCTCGACAAGCGCGAGCTGGTGTTCCTGATCAAGCCCACCGTCATCAAGGGCGACGCGCAGTGGCGCGAAGACATCGCCGCCACCGACGAGCGCATGAACCGCCTCGGCAGCGGTTCGTCGGCGCAGTGATCCGCTGACCACCCGCCCCTGCGCCCACCACCGACTTCTGCGGCAGCGAAAGCCCTGACA
>JAKFUQ010000276.1 GCA_021732645.1 Rhizobacter sp.
AGGTCCTGGTGAGGTCGGTGTGCGGGGACGGTTCATCACATTCGAAGGCATCGACGGTGCCGGCAAGAGCAGCCACATCGAACCGCTGGCGGCGCGCCTGCGTTCGGCGGGGTATGCCGTGGTGGTCACCCGCGAGCCGGGGGGCACACCGCTGGCAGAACGCTTGCGCGACGTGCTGCTGCACGCGCCGATGGACGCGCTGACCGAAGCGCTGCTGGTTTTTGCCGCACGCCGCGACCATGTGCAGCAGGTGATCGCACCGGCGCTGGCGCGCGGCGACACGGTGCTGTGCGACCGTTTCACCGACGCCACCTTCGCCTACCAGGGGGCCGGCCGTGGCTTCGATCTGGCTCAGTTGTTGGTGCTCGAATCCTGGGTCCACGCTGATCTGCAGCCTGACCTGACGCTGTGGTTCGATCTGCCCGCCGAACAGGCGGCCCAGCGTTTGGCGGGCGCACGCGCACCCGACCGCTTCGAACAACAGGACTCGGCGTTTTTCGAGCGGGTGCGCCAGGGCTATGTCGCACGCGCCGAAGCGTTCCCCCAGCGCTTCGTGCGGATCGAGGCCTCGGCCGATCGCGACGCGGTCGGGCACCAGGTGATCACCGCGCTGCAGGGCCGCCTCTGATGCACGAAGCACCGATGGCAAGCGAGACCGCCCCGTCATCACCATCGCTGCCCTTGCCGTGGCTGGCGGCGCCGTTGCGCGACGCACTGGCCACGCAGCGCGCGCATGCCCTGCTGCTGCATGGGCCGCAAGGCGTCGGCCAGTTCGAGATGGCCCAAACGCTGGCGCAAGCGTGGTTGTGCGACGGCACGGCCCCCCTCGACAGCAGCGTGCCACGCCCTTGCGGCGTGTGTGCCAGTTGTCGGCTGGTGGCTGCCCGTACCCACCCCGACCTGATGGTGCTGATGCCGCAAGCGCTGCGCAGCGAGTTGGGATGGAATGCCGACGACGACAGCGAGGAGGGTGGCTCGGGCAGCGCCGATGCCAACGGCAAGCGCAAGCTCAGCAAGGACATCCGCGTGGCCGAGGTGCGCCGCATCCTGACCTTCGCGCACACCACCGCGGCGCGCGGGCGCGGCAAGGTGGTGGTGATCTTTCCCGCCGAGGCCATGAACACCATCGCGGCCAACGCGCTTCTGAAAATTCTTGAAGAGCCTCCAGGTCGACTGCGTTTTGTGTTGGCCGGATCGTCGGCCGACACCTTGCTGCCCACCATCCGCAGCCGCTGCCAGTTGCTGTGGCTCGGCGCACCGAACAACGCCGAGGCCGTGGCCTGGCTGGGCGCGCACGGTGTGGTTCAACCCGAGGTGCTGTTGGCGGCCTCCGGCGGGCAACCTCAGGAAGCCCTGCGCCGTTTCCGCGACGGCGTCGATGCGCCCACTTGGCTGCAGTTGCCCCAGCAGCTGGCGCGCGGCGAACTGGGCGGTCTGCCGACCTGGCCCCTCGCCCGTGTGGTGGACATGATGTTCAAGGTCTGCCATGACGTGATGCGGGTGGCCGCGGGTGCCGCACCTCGCTACTTTCCCGCGTCGTCGATACACGGTCGTGCCGAGGGCTTCGACTTGCGCGCGTTGTCCAGCTGGCAGCGTGAACTCGGGCTCATGGCGCGTCATGCCGAGCATCCGTGGCAGGTGGCTCTGGCGGTGGAGTCGCTGGTGTTGCAGGCCCAACAGGCGCTGCGGTCCGGGGCATCCTTCACACCCGCCCCGGCCAAACAGGCTGCGCGTTCGATAGACTAGGGCGATGGCCGAATCCGATCCCGCAGCCCGCCCGCAGGCCGCCGCATTGCCTGCGTTGGCCGGCAGCCGCCCCAGCGTGATCCAGCTCGTGTTTCGCGAGAAGGGGGCGCTGTACGCCGCCTACATCCCGCTGCTCAGCGAGGGCGGGCTGTTTGTGCCCACCGCCCGCGAGTACCGCTTGGGCGAGGACATCTACCTGCTGCTGTCACTGCCGGAAGACACCCAGCGCTATCCGGTGGCCGGGAAAGTGGCCTGGATCACACCCGCCAACGCCTCGGGCGGCCGCACCCAGGGGGTGGGTGTGCGCTTTCCGACCGACGAAAAAACCCGCGTGCTGCGGCTGCGGATCGAAGAGCTGCTGGGCACCTCGATCTCGTCGTCGAAGCCCACGCAAACGATCTGAGCTTTGCTGCGGCGGCCGACCTGCCGCACAGCGCACGATGTACGTCGACTCCCACTGCCATCTCAGCTCCCCAGGCCTGGCCGAGCAGATCGCCGACATCCGCCTGGCGATGCAAACCGCGGGGGTGGGGCGGGCACTGTGCATTTGCACCACGCTGGAAGAGTTCGATCGGGTGCATGCGCTGGCGCTGGCCCACGACAACTTCTGGGCCAGTGTCGGTGTGCATCCCGACAACGAAGGGGTGCAGGAACCCACGCTCGACGACCTGCTGGCCCGGGCCGCACGTCCCCGGGTGGTGGCGCTGGGTGAAACCGGGCTTGATTACTACCGCTTGAACGGCCGCTCGGTGGCCGACATGGAATGGCAGCGCGAGCGGTTTCGCGTGCACATCCGCGCTGCGCATCGCACGGGGCTGCCGCTGGTCATCCACACCCGCAGCGCAGCGCAAGACACGCTGGCGGTGTTGACCGCCGAAGGCGAACGCCGGGTGGGCGGGGTTTTCCACTGTTTCACGGAGACCCTGGATGTGGCCCGTGCGGCGCTGGATCTCGGCTTCTACATCTCATTCTCGGGCATCCTGACGTTCAAGAATGCGCACGATCTGCGCGCCGTGGCGCGCTACGTTCCGCTGGAGCGTTGCCTGATCGAAACCGACAGCCCCTACCTGGCACCCGTGCCGTTTCGAGGCAAGACCAACACGCCGGCGCTGTTGCCCTGGGTGGCCCAGCAGATGGCAGAACTCAAGGGCTTGAGCGCCGAAGCGCTGGGCCACATCACCAGCAAGAACTTCGAAGCGCTGTTCAAGATTTCACCGGTTGCTGCGGAATGAAATTTCGTAGAAATTACTTTCTATTAGTTATCCATCTATTTGTTTTAATTAATATTTCATCGGCAGTCGCCAGTGACAAAGAGGATTTTTTCACCGCCATCAAGCGCGACCACCGCCACACCATCGAAGCGCTGCTCCAGCGCGGCTTCGACCCCAATACGGTCGACGAGCACGGCCAGCCCGGCATCGTGGCGGCGCTGCTTCTCGAGTCTTACGAAGTGGCCGGGGCGCTGGCCGACAGTTCCGAGCTGCTGCTGGAGGCCAGCAATCCATCGGGTGAAACGGCCCTGATGATGGCCAGCCTGCGCGGCCAGGCGGCCTTGGTGCAACAGTTGCTGCAACGCGGGGCTGCCGTCAATCGGCCGGGTTGGTCACCCCTGCACTACGCCGCCACTGCGCCCGACGGCGCATCGATGGCGTTGTTGTTGGCGCAGGGTGCCGTCGTCGATGCACGATCACCCAACGGCACCACACCGCTGATGATGGCGGCCGACTACGGTCCCTCGGAGTGCGTTGGCCTGCTGCTGGCCGCTGGCGCCCGGGTTGATCGCAAAAACGATCTGGGTCTGACCGCTGTCGACTTCGCCAGACAACGGGGGCGCGACCGGCTGGCCGATCAGCTCCGTCGGTCTACACCGCAGCGGTGACCCGAAGCAGCGATCAGCACGGCCTGTCAGCGCGCTTCTGACACGGCATATGGCAGCAGGACGACTTGTCAGCCCATCCTGTGAATTTAGAGTGGTGCCATCCCCTTGATGGAGCCCCGCCATGCAATCGACCTCACTGTCCAGCAACCCATTCATGTTGATGACCCACCCCGAAGTGGTGCTGCGGGCACTGGAGCAATCGCAATCGCTGGGGCACCTGCAAGGCCAGGTCTTCAGGCCCCTGGACAAGCCTGTCCTGGGCAATGCACCAGCCGATGTCGCAGCTTACGACCTGCGCATCGACCGAAGCTGACCCACGCGGGTGGCTACCCGGCGTACATCACGTTGATGCGCGCCACGTACTTGGGCACAGGCCCCACCACCTGACCTCCCGAGTGCAGCACCGACTGCGGCCCGAAGCCGTGGCGGAAGAACAGGGCATTGCCCTTGGCGGGCATCACATCGTGGGCACTGCCGTCCGGTCGGAACAGCCGTGTGTGGCCGCCTTGCACACCGTCTTGTGGACCATTCAGGTACAGCAGCATGGTGAGGCACGAGCGCGCGCCCGCCCATGACAGCATCTCGCGCCGGTCAGCGCTCAAGCTGAAGCCCGGCCAGTCGCCGTCGGTGTGGCGGTTGAACACATCACCATCGTCGTAGCGGTACATGTTCAGCCGCTGCGACAGTTGGGGCACCAGCAGCCGGTTGTCGATGTGCGACGGCAACAGGTGCGCCATGCGCTCGAACAGCGGGGCTAGCAGCGGGCTGTCGGCCACCCAATGCACCGACTTGTTCATGCGCATCCCCGGCGGCGTGTGGATGCCGGGCGCCTCGTCGCGGTAACCAAAGCGCTCGCTGGCCTCGATGATGGCGTCGGCCTCGTCGGCAGAGATCAGCTGCCGGATCTCGAAGGCGAGCAAGCCGCCCAGCGCGATGTCATGGCGCGTCGGCGTGATGGCCGCATCAGGCGCCAACATCAGCGCCGGTGCAGGCACTTCGAAGGCGTGGATGGGCGTGCCGTCGACCACGCCGCCCAGGGGCAGCGAGCCCGGCAAGCGCGCCACCGTGCGGTGCGCTGGCCATGTGCGTGGCGTCACCATGATCGTGTAAGGGGCATCGGGGCCTTGAGATCGGTCACGCAGAACAGGGTGGGCAGAGGCGTCATCAGCGGGCTTTCGTGAGAATTGGCACGTATTTTCAACGCCGCGCGGTGGTCGCGCTGCGTGGGCCCCGGCATGCCCTGCATCCAGATTCAAGGTTCTCTCGTAAGGCTGTGGAGCTTGCTTTCTCGACGTACCGAAGCGAGCACGCCAACCCTGCGCCAGCACGCTTGTGCAGCACGTGAAACCCATAACTGAGAAACGAGACAACGCCATGAAATCAAAACCCATGCCATCCACCTGCCTGCTGCCGCTCATCGGCGCGCTGGCAACCGCTTACGGTCTCAGTGCAGCGATTCCTGCGCACGCCTCCAGCCACCGCGAAGCGCCGTCGATCACGCTCACGCCGAAAGTGGACGCGACCGACTTCTACATGTTCAACAGCTACGAGACCGGCCGCGGCAACTTCGTCTCGATCATGGCGAACTACCTGCCCCTGCAAGACCCGTACGGCGGCCCGAACTATTTCTCGCTCGACCCGAACGCGCTGTACGAAATCCACATCGACAACAACGGTAATGGCGTCGAAGACATCACCTTCCAGTTTCGCTTCACCAACACGCTGAAGGGCACCACGTCGTCGCCTGGCATCCAGATTCCGATCGGCACCGCCAACGTGGCGATTCCCATCATCCAGGCGGGCGGCGTCACCGTGCCGAATTCGCCTGCGCTGAATGTGAACGAAACCTTCACCGTCACCGTGGTTCGTGGCAACCGCCGCACCGGCACCCGCTCGGTGGTCACCAACGTTGATTCGGCCGACACCACGCCTGCGGTGTTCGACAAGCCCGTCGACAACATTGGCAGCAAGACCATCCCCGACTACACTGCTTACGCTGCCCAGCACATCTACAACATCAACATCCCGGGCTGCACGGTGTCGCCTGAAACCCAAGGCAAGTTGTTCGTCGGCCAGCGCAAAGACCCATTCGCCGTCAACCTGGGCGTGATTTTCGACCTGGTGAATGTGCCGCTGGGCGTCATCACCGACCCGTCTCTTATCAATGCCGCAACCGACCCGGCGAACAACGCCGGCTTCGATGCCGTGGCTGACAAGAACGTCACCACCTTGGCCATCGAAGTGCCGAAGTCCTGCCTGACTGCGGGCGCCGACCCTGTCATCGGCGGCTGGACCACGGCCAGCATGCGCCAGGCGCGCTTGTTGAACCCGGTGCCACGTCGCGGCCACGGCACCACCGCCATCAACGGCGGCGCCTGGACCCAGGTGTCGCGCCTGGGGCACCCGCTGGTTAACGAAGTCGTGATCGGCCTGCCCGACAAGGACCGCTTCAACGGTTCGCGTCCCTCTGGCGACTTGCAATTCGCCACCTATGTGACGAACCCGACGCTGCCCCGCCTGCTGGAAATCGCTTTCGCGGCGGATGTTCCACCCGGTTCCATCGCCCCGACCAACTTGCCGCGCACCGACTTGTTGAATGTGTTTTTGACCGGTATCGCTGGCGTCAACCGGCCTGCGGGCACGGTCGTGCCCGCAGAAATGCTGCGCTTGAACACAGCCATCCCAGCGGTTCCGTTGGCCAGCCAAAACCGCCTGGGCGTTGGCGGTGAAGTGGTGCGTGTCGGTGGTGCAGCCAACCTTGACTCTGCGATTGACCTTGCCGGCTTCCCGAACGGTCGCCGCCCGAACGACGACGTGGTTGACATTTCGTTGATCGCAGTCGCCGGTGCCCTGTGCCTGGCAAACAGCGTGGCCGACCTGACTCAAATCAACGGCACCAACAATGCCGACGTGTTCGGTTTGAACACCTTCACCATCCCCGGTGCCACGCCGACGGTGCTGACTTCGACCTGCAATGCCGCCGCCGTGCCGCTGGGTGCCACTGCACTCGCGCTGCACGACGGCATCGACCAGGCCGTTGATACCCCAGGGTATGTGCGCACCAGCACCTTCCCGTACTTCGCCAAGCCGATCCCTGGCGCCGGCACGAACTAAGGAGCCAACCATCATGAGCAAGAAAACCTTGTTAGCGATGGGCTTCGCCGTGGCGTTGCTGTCGGCTTGCGGCGGTGGCGGTGGTGGTGGCCCGGATATCCCGGTGACCGAAGCCGTACCCTCGAGTGCATCGACCAGTTCGACGGCGGCCACGGAATATGTGGCGGAGTTGTCCACCGAGCCGGAGTCGACCACCGACGAGTTGGAGCCGATCACTGACCTGCCAACCACCTTGGCAACCGACGACACGGCTGAGCCCGCGGCTGTCGAGTAAACCGTCAGCGACAATCCCGGCGCCCCGTTCCGCAAGGAACGGGGCGCCGGTTTCACGTTGGGGGCACCACAGGAGTGATGGTGAGGTTTCAAGTTCCCGTTTGGCGCTTCGTGATGCTGTGGGCCGTTGGCTTGCTGTGTGCGGTGTGGCACCACGCTGCGCATGCCGAAAGGCTGAACCCGACCCGCGACACCGACGTGATCGAGGTGCTGCCCGCAGGCGGCAGGGCGGCCGAAGACCGCGAGTTGCGGCGCTTGTGGGTCAATCAGCCCACCGATGCAGCAACGGCAGTGTCGCTCGCCCGGCGTTACCTGTCTCGGGCGCGGGAACTGGGCGACCCCCGCTATGCCGGCCAGACGCTGGCCGTGCTGCAGGGCTGGCCCGACCCGAAAACGGCGCCCGACGATGTGCTGCTGTTGCAAGCGACGGTGCAGCAGTACCTGCATGAATTCGACATCGCGGCCACTCACCTGGAGATGCTGGTGGCGCGCCGACCCGATCACGCGCAGGCGTGGTTGACGCTGGCCACGGTGCGCCGTGTGCAAGGGCGTTATGCTGCATCGGACACGGCTTGCCTGGGCTTGCAGGGGGCCGGGGTGCGTCTCGAATCGCAGGCCTGTCTGGCGGAAAACGCCAGCCTGCGCGGCGACAACGACGCTGCACGCCTGAAACTGCAGCAACTGCTGGCGCCACCCCGGCTGCCCGCAGCAACGCGCTCGTGGTTGATGACCACGCTGGCCGAAGTGGAGCAACGCGACGGCAAGCCCGACGCTGCCGAGGCGGCGTTCAAAGCGGCGCTGCAAGCCCAAGGCGGTGGCTACACGCTGCTGACCTACATCGATTTCCTGTTCGATCAAGGGCGTGAAGAAGAAGCCCTGGCGCTGCTGGTACCGCAGCCGCGCACCGACGCCGTGATGCTGCGCCTGGCCATGGTCGGCGCGCGGCTGAAAACACCGAACGCTGCCGTCGATGCACGGCTGGTGCGTGAGGCGATGGCGCAGGCCAATCTGCGCCCTGAGGCGCGTGGCACCCACGCTCGCGAGCAAGCGATGTTCGCCTTGTGGGTTGACGACAAGCCGGCCGCCGCGCTGCGGCTGGCCCGCGAGAACGTGCGCACTCAGCGCGAACCGCTGGACCTGCTGGTGCTGGCGCATGCCGCGCGCGCCGCGGGCGACGCCAAGGCGATCCGCGAGGCCGATCAGCTGCGCAAGGAGATGGGTCTGCATGACCAGCGGCTTGATGCCTTGCTTTGACGCGCGGGCGGCTCGTGTGCCGCAGCGTGTGGCGCGGTGGCGTGCGTGGCTGATGTGCGTGATCAGTCTCGTGCTGGCCGGCCCGGCACTCGCCCACAAGGGCAGCGATGCTTATTTGCAGCTCAGGCTGGACGGGGCGGCATCGACGCTGCGCCTCGATGTGGCGTTGCGTGACCTCGATGCGGTGATCGACATCGACGCCGATGCCGACGGACAGCTGACCTGGGGCGAGGTGCGCTCCGCGTATCCCAGCATCGAGCGCTACCTGGCCAGCCGGGTGGTCATCGATGGGTGTCAGTGGCAGTCGGTGGCCACGGCACTGGAGCGGCGCGCCGACGGCGTTTATGCCGCTTTGACCTGGCCGGGCAGTTGCGCGAGCGATGTCACGCTGCCCACCATCCGCTACAGCGCGCTGCGCGAGATCGACCCCACCCACCGCGCGATCGCGAAGATCGAACGGCCGGGCAGCGAGGCGGTGGTGCAGGTGCTCGACCCGACCAGGGTGTTGCCACCGGCAGCGAAGGTAGCCGCATCAGCGCCGTCGGCCGCATCGGGTGTCACCGCGGACGCTGCCGGAGCCGTATCGGCCAGCGCCGCTGCGAGTGACCCTGCGACCGGTGTGGCCGCCGCTGCTCAACCGGAGCCGCATGCGTCCGCCGGATTCGTCAAGGAAGGCATGCGCCACATCCTCGGCGGCTACGACCACGTGCTGTTTCTGCTGGCCCTGTTGCTGCCGGCGGTGATGCGCCGAATGAAGAACGGGTGGCAACCGGTCGACCGATTGGCACAGGCCATCATGCCGGTGGCGGTGATCGTCACCGCGTTCACCATCGCGCATTCGGTGACCTTGACATTGGCTGGCTTGAAGCTGGTGTCGCTGTCGTCGTCGTTCATCGAGCCGGCGATCGCGGTGACCATCGTGCTCGCCGCGATCGACAACCTGACACCGATCTTCCGCGGGCGCCGGGCCATCGTGACCTTCCTGTTCGGCCTGATCCACGGCTTCGGTTTCGCTGGCGTGCTGGGCGAGCTGAACCTGCCGACGGTGCAGTTCGCCTGGGCGCTGTTTCAGTTCAATCTGGGCATCGAACTGGGGCAGTTGTTCATCGTGGCGATCGCCGTCACCGCGCTGTTCGCATTTCGCCGACAAGCCTGGTATTCCCACGTGGTGATCCGCGGTGGTTCAGCAGTGGCCATCGTCATCGGCACGCTGTGGTTCATCGACCGCACGGCCAACCTGGCGATCCTGCCGTTTTGACGCTTAAAATTTCGGGCTGCACAGGGTCAAACAGGGCGCGGTTGTGGACCGCGCTTTTTCTTTTCCGACGGAGCTTTGATGATCTCGATTCAGTTGCCCGATGGCTCCCAGCGCCAGTTCCCCGGCCCGGTGACGGTGGCCGAGGTGGCTGCGTCCATCGGTAGCGGGCTGGCCAAGGCGGCGCTTGCCGGGCGGGTGGGCAGCGGAACTGCGTCAAAAGTGGTCGACACCAGCCACCTGATCGAGCAGGACACGGCGTTGGCCATCATCACCGACAAGGATGCCGACGGGCTCGACGTCATTCGCCACTCGACGGCGCATTTGCTGGCGTATGCGGTCAAGACGCTGTTCCCCGAGGCGCAGGTCACGATCGGCCCGGTGATCGAGAACGGTTTCTTCTACGACTTCTCGTACCACCGCCCGTTCACGCCGGATGACCTGGCCGCCATCGAAGCGAAGATGACCGAGCTGGCGAAGAAGGACGAAAAGGTCGGGCGCCGCGTGTTGCCACGCGATGAGGCAGTGGCGCATTTCAAGGGCATTGGCGAGGCGTACAAGGCCGAGATCATCGCCAGCATTCCGGCCAATGAAGACGTCTCGCTGTACCGCGAAGGCGCGTTCGAGGACCTGTGCCGCGGCCCGCACGTGCCGAGCACCGGCCGGCTCAAGCACTTCAAGCTGATGAAGCTGGCCGGCGCCTACTGGCGCGGCGACCACCGCAACGAGATGCTGCAACGCATCTACGGCACCGCCTGGGCGACCAAGGACGAACTGCAGCAACACCTGCACATGCTCGAAGAGGCCGAGAAGCGCGACCACCGCAAGCTTGGCCGCGAACTCGACCTGTTCCACATCGACGAGCACGCGCCGGGGCTGGTGTTCTGGCACCCGAAGGGCTGGACGATCTGGCAGCAGGTCGAGCAGACCATGCGCGCGGTCTACCGCGACAACGGCTACCAGGAGGTCAAGGGCCCGCAGGTGCTGGATCAGGGCCTGTGGGAGAAGACCGGGCATTGGGACAAGTACCGCGAGAACATGTTCACCACCGAATCGGAAAAGCGCGAGTACGCGCTGAAGCCGATGAACTGCCCGGGCCACATCCTGATCTTCAAGCAGGGCATCAAGAGCTACCGCGACCTGCCGTTGCGCTACGGTGAGTTCGGCCAGTGCCACCGCAACGAGCCCAGCGGTTCGCTGCACGGGATCATGCGGGTGCGCGGCTTCACGCAGGACGACGGCCACATCTTCTGCACCGAAGACCAGATCCTCGGCGAGTGCACCGCGTTCACCACGCTGCTGCAAAAGGTCTACGCCGACTTCGGCTTCACGAACATCATCTACAAGGTCGCGACGCGGCCCGAGAAGCGCATCGGCTCGGATGCGCTGTGGGACAAGGCCGAGTTCGCGCTGATGGAAAGCCTGCGCCGCTCAGGCTGCGACTTCATCGTCACGCCAGGGGAGGGCGCGTTCTACGGCCCGAAGATCGAATACACGCTGAAAGACGCGATCGGCCGCCAGTGGCAATGCGGCACGATCCAGGTCGACCCCAACATGCCGGAGCGCCTGGGCGCTGAATACGTCACCGAAGCTGGCGAGCGCGCCACGCCCATGGTGCTGCACCGAGC
>JAKFUQ010000028.1 GCA_021732645.1 Rhizobacter sp.
GCAGCAGATGGGCTACTTCACCGTGGTGCTCGATGCCGATCAGGCGAGTCCTGCGGGGCTGGTCGCGCACCACCACATCCAGGCCGATTACCTCGATGAGCAGGGTCTGGCGCAGCTGATGCAACTCAGCGCGGCGATCACCACCGAGTTCGAGAACGTGCCGGCCGGCGCGTTGAAGATGCTCGGCGCGCACCGGCCGGTGGCACCGGGCGCGCAAGCGGTGGCGGTGTGCCAGGACCGTGCCGCCGAGAAGCGGCATTTCGCGGGCTGCGATGTGCCCTGCGCCGCCCATGCGGTGATCGAGCACGCGGCACAGATCGCTGCGGTACCCGAAGCACTGTTCCCCGGCATCCTGAAGACCACCCGCCTGGGCTACGACGGCAAGGGCCAGATGCGGGTCGCGACACGGGCCGATCTCCCGGCGGCATGGGCGGCGCTCGGCAGTGTGTCGGCCGTGCTTGAGCAGCAATTGCCGCTGGCTTACGAGGTCAGCGTCATCGTCGCGCGCAGCGCGGCAGGGCAGGTGGTGCATTTCCCGCTGCAGCAGAACCTGCACCGCGCAGGCATCCTGGCCGTGACCCAGGTGCCGGCGCCCGACCTGACCGTGGCCGTGCAGCAGCGCGCGATCGACGCCGCCGAGCGGGTGGCCGAATCGCTGGGCTATGTCGGTGTGCTCTGCGTCGAATTCTTCGTGCTGAAAGATGGCAGCCTGGTCGCCAACGAGATGGCGCCGCGCCCGCACAACTCCGGCCACTACAGCGTCGACGCCTGCGACCTGTCGCAGTTCGACCTGCAGGTGCTCACGATGACCGGTGCGCCGCTGGTCGCCCCACGGCTGCACTCTCCGGCGGTGATGCTGAACCTGCTCGGCGACCTGTGGTTCGCTTCCGACGGTGCGGCCACGCGCGAGCCCGACTGGGCCGCGGTGCTGGCGCTGCCCGGCGTGCACCTGCATCTGTATGGCAAGGCGACGCCGCGCCGCGCGCGCAAGATGGGGCACCTGACCGTCACCGCGGCCAACGCCGAACAGGCGCGGGCTGTGGCGCTGCAAGCCTCTGCGTTGCTGGGTTTGCCGGCGTTCTGACGCTGGCGATCGCATCGCTCGCCGCCATGATGCTGGACGGACACGACCCCGTGGCGATCGCCGAGGCCGCCGATGCGATCGCGGCCGGCGAGCTCGTCGCCTTTCCCACCGAAACCGTCTACGGCCTGGGTGCGCGGGCCGATGACGACGCTGCGGTGGCCCGCATCTATGCCGCGAAAGGCCGCCCGACCAGCCACCCGCTGATCGTTCATGTCGCTGATGCTGCGGCCGCGCGCCCGTTCTGTGCCGCCTGGCCGGATCTGGCGCAGCGGCTGGTCACGGCCTTCTGGCCCGGCCCGATGACGGTGATCGTGCCGCGTGCCGACGGCATGGCCGCCGCCAGCGCTGGCGGGCAGCCGACCATCGGCCTGCGCTGCCCGTCCCATCAGGTGGCGCTGGCGCTGCTGAGCGCGGCCGCTGAGCGCGGTGTACCCGGCATCGCAGCACCGAGTGCCAACCGCTTCGGCCGCCTCAGCCCGACGCAGGCGGCGCATGTGGTGGCTGAACTGGGCACTGAATTGCGCGTGCTCGACGGTGGCGACTGCGACGTCGGCATCGAATCGACCATCGTCGACTGCTCTCGTGGCCGCGCGGTCTTGCTGCGGCCGGGCTCGCTGACGCGCGGTGCGATCGAAGCGGTGCTCGGCCAGCCGCTGGAAGACCGAGATGCGGATGCGCCCCGGGCGTCCGGCACGCTGGCGTCGCATTACGCGCCGCGCGCCAAGGTCAGGCTGATGGCGCCGGGCGTGCTGCACTCGGCGCTGCAGCTGCTGGTCACCGTGCCCGCCGATGCCGCAGCGCAGAAGTCGGTCGTACCGCTGGCGGTATATTCGCGCCTGCCTGTGCCGAGCGGATCTGCGGTGGCCCATCAGGTGATGCCCACCCGCGCCGACCTCGCGGCCCACGAGCTGTTCACCGTGTTGCGCCGCTTCGATGACCTGGGAGCTCAGCTGATCTGGGTCGAAGAACCGCCGACAGGCCCCGAGTGGGACGGTGTGCGGGATCGCCTGTGGCGAGCCTGCGCGGATTGACCGCATCCCAACCCCAATTTCTTTGGAGACCGCATGAATTTCAGAGTCGATCGATGGAGCGCCGTGGCGCTGCGCAGCAGCCTGGTGATCCTGACGACGGTGGGCGCCTTGCTACTCTCATCGTGTGGCGGCGGCGGCCAGTCCAGCCAGAGCGAGCAATTCGACCCCCGGCGGATGGTTGTCTTCGGTGACGAAAGCAGCCTGTTGGTCCCGACCACCCCCGGGGGCAGCAATTCGGTCAAGTACAGCAACAACGGCTACGCACTCACCAGTGCGGTGCTCGACTGCCGGGCCAACCAGCTCTGGGTGCAGATCCTGGCCGACGAATATTTTTTGGTGTTTCAGGAATGCAACCCGGATGGCCTCCCGGTCACCGCACAGATGCGCGCCACGGCAGGCGCCAAGGTGGCCGATGTGGCCGCCGCCATCGATGCCTTTCTGGCCCTGCCGGGCAACACCGTGGGCCCCACCGATCTGTTCACCCTGATGGTCGGTACCCACGACATTCTTGAGCTGTTTGACAGCGTCGTGGGCCCGTCTCCTACACGCACCCAATCTGCTGCGGTGGCCGAAGTGCGGCGTCGGGCCCAACTGTTCTCAGCCCAGGTGGACCGGCTCACCAACCGCAGCAACACCCGCGGCCGCCTGTTGTATTCCACCGTGCCCGAGGTGAACCTGACCCCCTTCGGCCGATCCAGATCGACCGCCCAGCGGACCCTGCTGAAGTTGTTGACCGACAGCTTCAACGACGAACTGCGCTTTCAGGTCTACGACAACGGGCGCAGCAGGGGCTTCGTCAACACCGGCCAGATATTGCGCAATTTGGTCGACCGCGTGACGGAAGATAACGACGGGGAGTTCGGAGGGGTCACCAATGTCGAGTCGGCGTTGTGCGACGTGCCCGATTTGCGGGACACGCGGGACTGCACGCCCGACACCCTGGTCGACGACGGCACCTTCGCCAGCCACCTGTGGGCGGGTGACATCAACTTCGGTTCGGTCGGGCACGGCTTCCTCGCCTCCGAAGCGGTCGATCTGGCCACCAGCTTGCCGTGGTGATGCGCTGGCCGGTCAGCGGCGGCGCTGCGCCCGCCGCCCGCGCAGCGTCATCCCCAAGATCGCCAGTGCCAGCAGCAAGGTGATGGCGTTGGCCACGACGATGGGCCAGGCGCCCAGCACCACGCCGTAGGTCAGCCACAGCGCCACGCCCGCGGTGAAGCAGCTGTACATGCCTAGCGAGATGCCGCTCACATCGCCAGTGCGAAAGCACAGCCAGGCCTGCGGGATGAACGACACCGTGGTCAGGGTGGCGGCCGCATAGCCCAGCAGGTCGATCCACGCGGGGGCGTTCATGGCCTCAGTTGGCGCTGTCGTTCGCGGCCCACTCCATCAGCGCTTGCAGCGCCGGCCGCGCTGCCGCCGCATTCGGGTGGTTGACGATGCCCACCAGCACATGGCGTCGCCCGCTCGGTGCCAACACATAGCCCGCCACCGCGGTCACATCGCGCAATGAGCCGGATTTCAGGTGCGCGCGACCGGTGAGCGTGGCTGTGCGGCGCATCGTGCCGTCGACGCCGCTGACCGGCAGCGAGGCCATCAGCTCCGGCATCAGCGGGCTGGCCGCCGCGTCTTGCAGCAGCCGGGCCAGCAACTGTGCGCTGACGCGCGTTTCACGTGACAGCCCCGAGCCGTTGTCGATCACCGCCGCACGGCCCAGGTCACCGTAGCGGGTGGCGAGCCAGTCGTGCAGCACCGCGCGCGCGCCCTCGGGCGTGCCCAGGCCGCGCTGCGTCAGTGCCAGCGTTAGAAACAGCTGCTGCGCCATCACGTTGTTGCTGTACTTGTTGATGTCACGGATCACTTCGGCCAGCGGTGGCGACGAGACCTCGAAGGTGGGCGCCGTGGCTGGCGCCGTGCCCTCACGCACCCGGCCCACGAGCTTGCCACCCATCTCGGCCCACAGCGCCACCAGCAGGCGCGCGTTGTAGCGCGCCGGATCGGCGTAGGCCACGGGCCACTGCTGCTCGCCGCAGGCCGCCGAATACACGCCCTTGAAGCGCAGCCGCAACGGGTCGGAAAAATCGGCCTGCAAGGCGCTGCGCCAGTCGCTGCACTGGGGCGCGCCGACACCGGCGGCCAGCGGCACGCGGGCATCGGCGTGCACGCCTTCCAGCGCGGGCTCCGTGGCGATCACGGCGACGCCGTGTGCCGGGTCGGGCATGAAGGTGAACGTCAGCGCCTTGTAATTCAGCAACAGCGCATCGGCACGCACGTTGTACGGCCGCAGGGCCTCGCCGTCGAAGTCGGCGGGGCTCTGCCCGGGCAATTCGAAGGCGCTGCGGTCGAGCACGATGTCGCCATGGATCTCGCGCACGCCGAGTTGCCGCAACCGACGCAACAGCAACCAGATGCGTTCGATCACCAGCGTCGGGTCGCCACTGCCCTTGATGACCACGTCGCCCTCGAACACGCCACCGCTGCCGGGCAACGCACCTTGCAGCCAGAGGGGTGTCGTCCAGCGCCACGCGGGGCCCAGCACATCGAGCGCCGCGTAGGTGGTGAACAGCTTCATCAGCGACGCCGGGTTGACCGCCGCCTGCGCCTGCCATGCGAGCCGCTGGGCGCCGCCGGGTCCCGCCTCCAGTACCACCACCGACAGCGCCTCGCGCGGCACCTGGGCGCGGTCCATCGCGGCGGCAACCTCGGGCGGCAGCGTGCGCAGTGTCGCCGTCGGCGACGCTGGCGCGGCGGCCGCGTGGCAGCCGAGCAGCAACAGAAGAACGGGGATCCCCAGGCGAGAAACCATGCGGGAATGATCGCATGCGCATTCCTGCGCAGACCTTGAAAACCCGGCGCCGACACGCCCGATCGGCCGCAGCTAGACTCGTCTCGTGACTATTCCCTTGACCACTTGCCTGGCCTTCGACACCGCCACCGAACACCTGAGCATCGCGCTGCAGGTCGGGGAACGCGTCTGGTCGCACGAGGCCGCGGGAGGTGCCCTGGCCTCGTCCACCCTGATCCCCGGCGTGATGGATCTGCTGGCGCAGGCGGGCATCGCTTTGCGCGAGCTGGATGCCATTGCCTACGGTCGTGGGCCCGGTGCTTTCACCGGCTTGCGCACCGCGTGCTCGGTGGCGCAGGGTCTGGCTTTCGGTGTGGGCAAGCCGGTGCTGCCCATCGACACGCTGCTGACCGTGGCGCAAGACGCGCGCGGTCTGTGTGCGGGCACTCCCATAGTCGACGTGTGGGTGGCAATGGACGCGCGGATGGATGAAATCTATGCGGCGCACGCCCTGTTCGAAGCAGGCAGCTGGCGGCTGGCCACCGCGCCGATGCTCTGCACACCGCAGGCCTTGAACGCACGCTGGCGAATCGCGCCGCCGCGTGTGGTGGCCGGATCGGCACTGGCGGCGTTCGGCGACCGACTGGAGACCGGCACCGCGCTGTGCCTGCCGCAGGCCCTGCCGCGCGCCCGCGCGATGCTGCCGCTGGCCCGGGCGCTGTGGGCGCAGGGGGGTGCCGTGGAGGCGGCACAGGCGCTGCCGTTGTACCTGCGTGACAAGGTGGCGCTCACCACGTCAGAGCGCACGGCCGAACGCGCCGCCGCGAAGGCGCTGGCCGAGTCGACAGCCGCCGAGGTGCCGACATGAGCGCGCTGCCACGCAGCCAGCGGTGGCTGACGGCGATGACGATCGCGCATCTTGACAGCGTGGTGGCCATCGAGAACGCGGCGTACCCGTTCCCGTGGACGCGGGGCAACTTCATCGATTCCCTGGCCGCGGGCTACCCCGCGCAGGTGCTGTTCGACAGTGACCGGCCGGGCCGTGTCATCGGCTATTTCGTGGCCATGGAAGGCGTCGAGGAATTGCATTTGCTCAACCTGACTGTCGCCCCCGAGGTGCAGAGCCGGGGCCATGGCCGCTTCTTGCTCGATGCCCTGGTCGAGCTGTGCAGCCGGCGCGGCGCGTTGCAGCTGTGGCTTGAAGTGCGGCAGAGCAACCCGCGTGCGCACGCGCTGTACCTGCGCCATGGCTTTCGCGACATCGGTGCTCGGCGCGGTTATTACCCCGCTGCAGCCGGTAGCCGCGAAGATGCACTGGTGATGAGCCTGCTGGTGCCCGCAAGCCGCACATGAGCTGGACCGAACACCAGCGCGCCATGCTGGCCGAGATGGGCTTGCGGGTGTGGGATGCGCCCGCAGCGGCCGAGCCGATCGCCGCCACGGCACCACCGCCGCCAGGCACCGCAGTTCCTCAGACGGCGATCACCGCGTCGGCTTCGGCTGTCGCCGCGATGGACTGGCCGGCACTGCGCACAGCGGTCGCTTCCTGCACCGCGTGCAGCTTGCACCAGAGCCGCCGACAGACCGTGTTTGGCGTCGGCCACCCGCAAGCGCATTGGATGATCGTCGGCGAAGCGCCCGGCGAAGAGGAAGACCGGCGCGGCGAGCCCTTCGTCGGCCGCTCCGGCCAGTTGCTCGATAACATGCTGCGCTCGATCGGGCTCAGTCGGCAGGCGGGTGTGTCGACCGGATCAGGCGAGTCGCCCGCGCCGCCCGATCCGGCCCGCCAGGTCTACATTGCCAACACGCTGAAATGCCGACCGCCGGGCAACCGCAACCCACTGCCTGAAGAGCTGGCGCGCTGCGAGGGCTTCCTGATCCGGCAGATCGAACTGGTGCAACCGAAGATCATCCTCGCGATGGGCAAGTTCGCGGTGCAAAGCCTGCTGCGCAGCACGGCACCGATCGGCCAGCTGCGCGGCCGCGTCCACGCTTACCAGGGTGTGCCGCTGATCGTCACCTACCACCCGGCTTACTTGCTGCGTCAGCTGAGCGAGAAGGCCCGGGCCTGGGACGACTTGTGCCTGGCGTTGCACACGATGGAGGCGATGACGACCCGCCTGGGCAGTGCCTGACAGCGCCGCGCAGACCACGCGCGAACTGCGCTGGCTGCTGCTGTCGCCGCCCTTGCTCGATGCCACGCCCGGCACGCATGCGGCACGGGTGCAGCAGTTCAGCGCGGCCGAGCGGCAGGCGATCACGGCGTGGCTGGACGGCATCGACCGCGCGCCTGAAGCGCTGTTCGACTTTGTGTATCCGCCGCGTGACGCCGCGATCGACGGCGCCGTGCTGTCGCGCGCGCCCTCGCGGCGCCTGGGCCGCCGCGCCGAGCGCTTGATGGCCTACTTTCTGCGCCACGGGCCGACGCACCACTTGGTCGCTGCCCACATCCCGCTGCGCGAGGTGTCGCCGCAAGGCGGCTGCACCACCACGGGCGAAATCGATTTCCTGCTGCACGATGCCGACGGCCACGCTTGGCACTGGGAGCTGGCGGTGAAGTTCTTCCTGTGTACCGCCAGCGGCCCACAAGCGAGTGCCACCGACTTCATCGGCCCCGACCGTGTCGAGACCTTCGATACCAAGCTGCGCAAGTTGTTCGAGCGGCAGTTGCGCCACCGGCCACCGCCGCCGTGGCACACGCAAACCTGGACGCCCGCCGCCTGCACCCGGGGCCGCTTGTTTTACCGGCACGGCCACACGGTGCCGCACACGCCGGGCCTGCACCCCGACCATCTGCAAGGGCGCTGGATCGAACGTGATCGCCTGGCCGATGTACCCGCCGCCGACGAACCCGTCTGGCATGTCGTGCCGCGCAACGACTGGATGTGCCCGCAGTCGCCGATGGCGTCCGAAGCAGGCCGTACGCTGTTCGACATCGCCCTCAGCAACCGCGCGCAGGACGTGGCGACGATGGTGCTGTGCAGCGATCAGCCTGAGAGCCTGCCGCTGTTCGTGGTCAGCCCGGCTTGACCGGCCGCTTCCATCCCGGCAGCGACACCTGGCGTGCGCGCGTCACCGTCAGCTGCCCGGCCGGCGCCTGCTTGCCGACGGTCGAGCCGGCACCGATGGTGGCCCCCGCGCCGATGCTGATCGGGGCCACCAGCACGCAGTTGCTGCCCACATGCACGTCGGCTCCGATGTCGGTGCGGTGCTTGCGCGCGCCGTCGTAGTTGGCGGTGATGCTGCCGGCGCCGAAGTTGACCCGCTCGCCCACCGTCGCGTCGCCGAGGTAGGCCAGGTGGTTGGCCTTGGCGCCATCGGCCAGGGTCGAATTTTTCACCTCGACGAAATTGCCGATGTGCACCTCGGCGCCCAGCACCGCACCGGGCCGCAAGCGGGCGTAAGGGCCGATCAGCGAGCCGCGGCCCACCGTCACGCCCAAGGTGTCGCCGTCGATGTGGGTGAACGGGTGAATCACCACATCGTCGCCGATGGTGGCGTTGCGTAGCACGCAGTTCGCGCCGATCTGCACCCGGTCGCCCAGGCTCACCGCGCCCTCGAAGACGCAGTTGACATCGATCGCCACATCGACACCGCAGTGCAAGCTGCCACGCACATCGAGGCGCGCCGGGTCGGCCAGGCGCACGCCGGCGTCGAGCAGCGCATCGGCCTGATCACGCTGGTACAGGCGTTCGAGTTCGGCCAGCTGCCGCGGGCTGTTGACGCCCAGCACCTCGCTGGCGCGGCGCGGCTGCGCAGCGGTCACCGGCACGCCATCGGCCACGGCGAAGGCGACCACGTCGGTCAGGTAGTACTCGCCCTGGGCGTTGTGGTTGTCGAGGCGCGCCAGCCAGCGCTTGAGCAACGCGGTGGGTGCCGCCATCGCGCCGGTGTAGACCTCGGTGATCAGGCGCTGCGCGGGGGTGGCGTCTTTGTGCTCGACGATGGCTTGCACGGTCGATACACCGGTCTCTGAGGTGCTCCGCACGATGCGTCCGTAACCGGTCGCGTCACCCAGCGTCACCGTCAGCAGGGCCAGCTTGTCGCCACCGCAGGCCGCGACCAGGGCGCGCAGCGTGGCCGCTTCGGTCAAGGGCGTGTCGCCATTCAGGATCAACGTCACGCCCTCGTCGTGCAACTGCGGGACGGCTTGTTGCACCGCGTGGCCGGTGCCGAGCTGCGGCATCTGCCGCACGAACTGCAGACGGGGTGCGCTCACCGTCGCTTCGACCTGATCGGCCCCATGGCCGGTGACCACCACGATGCGGTCGGCATTGACCCCGCCAGCGGTGTGCAGCACATGTGCCAGTAAGCTGCGACCGGCCAGTGGGTGCAGTACCTTCGGGCGATCCGATTTCATCCGGGTGCCCTTGCCCGCTGCCATGATCACGATGTCCAACGCCATGTTGTTGTCCCCAGATTCCCGTGCGCTGCGTGCGCCGAGAACCATTATCGGCGGGCGTGTGCGTGCGGCGTCGCCCGGTTGGCGAGCCGGGCTGCGCCTGCTGGCGATGTCGCTGGCCGTGGCGCTGTTGACCGGCTGCAGCGCGGTGCGTCTGGCCTACAACCAAGGCCCCAACCTGGCCTACTGGTGGTTCGACGACTACGTAGATTTCAACGCCGCGCAGTCGCCACGAGCCGAGGCGGCGATCGACGACTGGTTCCGCTGGCATCGCCGCGAAGAACTGCCGCGGTACGCCGAGTTGCTGGGCAAGGCGCGTGAGCAGGTGGGCGGCGCCGTCAGCGCCGAGCAGGCCTGCGGGTGGTTCGATGTGGCCAATGCGCGGGCCGAGGTGGCGCTGGAGCGGGCACTGCCAGGGTTGACCGAGGTGGCGATGCAGATGACGCCGACCCAGCTGGCACATCTGGAGCGCAAGTACGCCGAGGTGTACCAAGACCTCGTTGACGACTACCTGCAGCCCAACCCGCAAGCGCGCGCACAGGCCAGGCTCAAGCAAGCGCTCAAGCCGATCGAGTTCGTCTTTGGCGAGATGAGCGATGAGCAGCGCACACGCATTGCGGCGCTGGCCTTGCAAACCCCCTTCGAGCCCGAGCGCTGGATCACCGAGCGTCGCCGTCGCCAGCAAGACACGCTGCAAACACTGCGGCAGATCAGCGCCCAGCCTACCAGCGCAGAGCAGGCGACGACGGCGCTGCGTGCGTTGGCGCAGCGCTCGCGGGTGTCGCCCGACGACGATTACCGCGCGTATCAACAGCGCCTGATTCAATTCAACTGCCACTTTGCCGCCGAGGTGCACACGCTCACCACGCCCGAGCAGCGCCGCGCGGCGGCCGAGCAATTCAAGGACTGGGCCGACGACGCGCGGGCGCTGGCCGCAAAGGCCCCGCCCTGACCCTGATGCTGGTCAGGCTCAGTGCAGCAGCGGCGTCGTGACGCTGCGTGCCTTGGCGTCGGTGGTGGGGAAGGGGGCCAGTGCCGCCTGGAACATCGCCGTCATCAGCGCTGGTGTCAGCGTCAGCACGCCGTCACTGGTGGCGTGCGATTCGTACACCACCGTGCCGCTCTTGCGGTCGCGGATCAGCACCGACACCTCGCGCACATGGCGGCGCCAGGGGTCGTCCACACCGAAGGCGAACCCCGATCCGTAGCCCAGGCCGTAGCTGCCAGAGAAGCCGCCACCGAAGCCACCACGCCAGCCGCCATGCCCGAAGCGCGAGCCGTGCAGGCCGCCACCCCACCAGATCGGGTCGTCAAACGGTGAAAAGGCGCTGGCCACCAGGCGGGTGCCGAGCAGCACCGCCACATCGGCGGCTTGTGCGTCGGCGGCGGGCTTGAAGCCTGCGGTCTCGATGGCGGTGCGGGCAGCGTCTTCCATGCGCTGCTGATCGGGCTGCTCTTGCTGCGAGGGCAGCCGCTCGAAGACGTAGGTGTCTGGCCGTCGATCGGCCGGCCAGGTGCCGAAGGTGGACACCTCGCTGCTGATCTGGGTGGCACAGCCGGCTGCCGCCAGCAAGGCGGCCAGTCCGATCGCGATGCAGATTTGACGGCGCATGGCAGCTCTCCGGTTCAGGGCGCGGCGTGTCGGTGCAAGGTGAGGGGGGCAGCGCTCGACTGCGTCATCGTGCCGC
>JAKFUQ010000139.1:0-7014 GCA_021732645.1 Rhizobacter sp.
CGTTCGTCATCCGCCCCCGCTTCCACCAGCCCCGCCAGCTACGGTGAAGCCTCGATCCGTGTGCTGAAAGGCCTGGAGCCGGTCAAGCAGCGGCCCGGCATGTACACCCGCACCGACAACCCGCTGCACATCGTGCAGGAGGTAATCGACAACGCGGCCGACGAGGCCCTGGCCGGCCACGGCAAGCGCATCGATGTGACCTTGCACGCTGATGGCTCCGTCAGCGTGCACGACGACGGCCGCGGCATTCCGTTCGGCATGCACTCGGAGGAACTGCGCCCGGTGGTCGAGATCGTGTTCACCCAGTTGCATGCGGGCGGCAAGTTCGACAAGGGCTCGGGCGGCGCGTACAGCTTCTCGGGTGGTTTGCACGGCGTGGGCGTCAGCGTGACCAATGCGCTGTCGAAGCGGCTGGAGGTCACGGTTTTCCGCGAAGGGCAGGTGGCGCAGCTTGCGTTCGCCGGCGGCGACGTCAGCGAGCCGCTGACGCTGCGCAAGGCCGTGCTGTCGGCTTCATCGGGCGACCGCAAGAGCGGCACCACGGTGCGCGCCTGGCCCGACGCGAAATATTTCGAAAGCGTCGATCTGCCCAAGGCCGACCTGACCCACCTGCTGCGCAGCAAGGCGGTGCTGATGCCCGGTGCCAGCGTGTCGTTGACGATCGAAAAGACCGGCCGCACCGACCATGAAGTGCAGACCTGGCTGTACCAGGGCGGCCTGCGCGATTACCTGATGCAGACGCTGAACGCCGACCCGCTGATCCCGCTGTTCGAGGGTGCGTTCCACGCCGATGGCTCCGAGTCGGAGAGCTCTGCGAACTTTGCGAACTTCGCCAAAGGCGAGGGCGCCACCTGGTGCGTCGCCTTCACCGAAGACGGCGCGCCGGTGCGCGAGAGCTATGTGAACCTGATCCCGACCGTCAACGGCGGCACGCACGAGTCCGGGCTGAAGGACGGGCTGTTCGGCGCGATCAAGAACTTCATCGACCTGCACAGCCTGCTGCCCAAGGGTGTGAAGCTGATGCCCGACGACGTGTTTTCGCGCGCCAGCTTCGTGCTGAGCGCGAAGGTGCTGGACCCTCAGTTCCAGGGCCAGATCAAGGAGCGGCTGAACAGCCGCGATGCGCTGCGGCTGGTGTCGGGCTGCGTCAAGCCGCCGCTGGAGCTGTGGCTGAACCAGCATGTCGATCACGGCAAGAAGTTGGCCGAACTGGTGATCAAGCAGGCACAGACGCGCCAGCGCGCGAGCCAGAAGGTCGAAAAGCGCAAAGGCTCCGGAGTCGCCGTGCTTCCCGGCAAGCTGACCGACTGCGAAAGCCGCGATCTGCTGCACAACGAGCTGTTTCTGGTCGAGGGTGATTCGGCCGGTGGCAGCGCCAAGATGGGCCGCAACAAGGAGACGCAGGCGATCCTGCCGCTGCGCGGCAAGGTGCTCAACTCGTGGGAGGTCGAGCGCGACAGGCTGTTTGCGAACAACGAGATCCACGACATCGCGGTGGCGATCGGCGTCGATCCGCATGGCGCCGGCCCTTATGCCGATGGCCACACGCCTGACATGAGCGGCCTGCGCTACGGCAAGGTCTGCATCCTGAGTGATGCCGATGTCGACGGCTCGCACATCCAGGTGCTGCTGCTGACGCTGTTCTTCCGGCACTTCCCGAAGCTGATCGAGACTGGGCACCTGTACATCGCCAAGCCGCCGCTGTTTCGCATCGACGCGCCAGCGCGCGGCAAGAAGCCGGCCGCCAAGATCTACGCGCTCGACGAAGGCGAACTGAGCGCCACGCTAGACCGGCTGCGCAAGGAAGGCTGCCGCGAACCTCCACACCCCAGCGCCTGGAGCATCAGCCGCTTCAAGGGCCTGGGCGAGATGAACGCCGAGCAACTGTGGGACACCACGCTGAATCCCGACACGCGGCGATTGCTACCGATCGCCTTCGGTGACCTGGGCTTCGCCGCCACCGTCGAATCACTGACCAAGCTGATGGGCAAGGGCGAAGCGCAGGCGCGGCGCGATCTGATGGAACTGCATGGTGATGAAGTGGATGTGGATGTTTGAGGGCTGAGCCTTAATTCGTCGGGTTGACGCAGGCGAAGTCTGTTCGTGCTGTGCGGCCCGCCGAAGCCACCGGGTATCCCCCTCCGCGAATGTCCTCCGGCCGGCTGCGCCGGCCTCCCCCTTGATTTCGCTGCGGGGGTTGCCCGGTGGCTTCGGCGGGCGAAGTGGCGGTGCCGATGTTCCCGGACAAGCGGGCCGACACGCTGCTTTTGACCTTTTGCTGACGGCTCATCATCCGATAGATTTGCCTCATGCCCGGGCTGACCAAGATAGAACGCTTGTTGCTTGGCAACGCCGAGAAGCTGAGCATCCTGGGGGCTGCCGAAGTAGCCGAGGCACTGACGTGGAGCGCGATGGCGGAACCGCCAAGGTCCATAGAGCGAGTTCGGCCGAAGTTGCGCTCGGAAATCAGCGCCTGCGAACTCGGACTTCAAATCGCGCAGCGCGAGTTGCAACTTTGCGTACGCGACTTATCAAGGAAGGGCACGCAACAGAAAGCTAACGTCTGGCGCCGCGTGCAGGCCGATTTAGAGACCAAGCTGGCGAGGCTCCGCGTAGGCGCGGTGGACGGAGCGCCAGTGCCGAAGCCAACTCTCGATGTGCCGCCGATGCCGACCGCAGCGCGTGAGGCGCTTGATCTCATGCTGGCAATCGACAGGATCGCGGGCGAACTCAGCGAAGAGGCTACGAGTCCACAACAGGCGCCAGTGTCCATGATTGGCCTTCTCGATGCTGAGCTTTGCCTCCGGTGGTCGGATGTCGCGATCCGAGCATCGAATAGCAGGGATGAAGAAATCTGGATCCAGTTGAAAGAGCTCGAGCGCTATAGAAGGGGCCAGCTCCTGTCGGCGCGTGTGGCGGAGCTTGTGGCGTGCGCCTACTACCGTCGGCTGGGATTCGAGGTTGAGGATGTCTCTGTGCAACAACTCGATGGAGCCTCCGAAGAGTGGAAGCTCTTCGACCTGCGGGTGGGCGCGCATTGCATCGACGTGAAGAATGCCAGGGAGTCATTGAACGGACTGGGGCACTTCGTCGAGCACTGCGTCCCGCGATTCAAGAAGGACCGCGCGAGCGGCGCCGACGTAGTCATCACGGGCGTGCTTTCGAAATACCTATCTGATCCGGGAAAATACATCGAGCAGGAGCAGGCCGCTATTGTCTTGGGCGAGGTCTGCGTCGAGGACGTTCGGCGCTTGTATCGTTGGTCTCGTACTCGCTTCGGCGAAATGTTGGATCTCAAGGGAGTCTGGAACCCGGGGTTCCTGCCAGGCTGGATTTTCGAGTATCCGGTTGAGCACTACCCGCGACGCCTTGAAGCCATCAGATCGATCGCCACGTTGGCGCGGAACCTAGTGCACGCTGGCGCGTGGGCGGACAACCTTCCGGGCTGGCTGCTCGTCCTCTGCGAAGAGGATTGCGTGATCGGATCGATGCAGATTGCCGTCGATAAGCGCAAACTTGTCGAGGACTTGCGCTCCATACAGTTGCACGTTGGCTTATCGCGCCGATCACTGTTCGTCTACGCGATGGCGCTGACTCTCGAGTCGCTTGCGGCGGGAGAGCAGCCCGAGGATCGATTAGCGACCCTGGTCGAACTGATCAGTTTTCCCACACTGGGCAGAGACCGTCACTCAATCTTGGGTTTGCGTGACCCACTGGACTTCGTATCTCAAATCGCGCAAACCTTAGGCAGCATCGGGCGAGCCGTGCTTGAAAGGAGCATCGTTCTAACGGGCTTCCGATTGACGCACCCGGCGATCCTCAAAGGAGTTCGCGCAGATGGCTCGGTCTTGACGCTGCTGGCCTACTGTGGGGGCTGGCAGGAGCATCCTTTCAAGGCTAGGTGCGGCACCGTTCCGCTCACTATTGCGAAGAACGAGCATTGCGGTAGCTGCGGATACTTGATTTGCCATAACTGTGCCCATTGTTCGAACACATGTCCCGAGTGCGCACCGCGGCAGGTCGGCAAATCCGCCGACGCTGCTGCATTTGCTCCGGACGGAGGTAACGTGGTGTTCGAAAGCCGAGGCGACGACGATGACTGACATCCGAGACAACTTCAAGTCGGGGATCGAAACTGAGCGAGCAGATGGTGAAAATCTCCAAAGTGGACGGCTGGTGTTTCTCAGACCAGTCGCTGACTGCTCGGCGTGCGTGGCCCTTATGAACCTGCCAACCGTCAATAAAAGAATTGGCTGAAATAGGACCGTGGCTGCATCTCTGACTTATGTCGTTATCTCGCAAACTGCGAGTACCACATTGCCACCCCGATCGGACCGATGGAGCGCTCTGCGCAGCGAAATCAAGGAGGAAGGGCCGCCGTTCAGGCTGGCCCTGGAGGACATTCGCGGAGCAGAGCGCTCCGTCGGTTTGATCGCGCGACAACGCCTGCCCATCTTCAGAAGCAACATGCCAAGGGGTGCGCGTACGCCATATTGTCTTAGATATACAATTAACAAGTGTATATCCAGTCCGGAAGGAGCACACCATGCAAGTCTGCAAATGGGGCAACAGCCTGGCGATCCGACTGCCTGCGGCGATCGTCGAAATCCTTGACCTGAAAGAGGGTGACGACATTCAGATCGGGGTGGCGGGTGACGCCAGCTTCGATGTGAAGAAATCCGAAAACGTCGAAGCGATCCTGAAGCGTTTGAGAGCCTACCGGGGGCGTTTGCCCGCCGACTTCAAGTTCGATCGGCTCGAAGCCAACGAACGCCGTTGATGCCGTCGTTGCAGCAGGCCGTTGCGCGGCCGTTCCTCGACACCAATGTTCTGCTGTACCTGATATCGACAGACGCGCGCAAGGCCGAGCGTTGCGAGGCGCTGTTGCGCGAGGGTGCGGCCATCGGCGTTCAGGTGCTCAACGAATTCACCAACGCGGCACGCCGCAAGTTCGCGTTGTCGTGGGATGAGATCGACGACGTGATCGGCATGATCGGCATGCGTTGCGAGGTGCATGATCTGACGCTGGCCGTGCATGAGCAGGCGCGGCCACTCGCGCAGCGCTTTCAGCTCGCCTGGTACGACGCGCTGATCGTCTCAGCAGCGCTGGATGCAGGCAGCTCGGTTCTGTACACCGAAGACATGCAACACGGCTTGCGCGTCACGCCAACGCTGACCTTGCGCAACCCATTTCTTGGCACCTGACCTGGTCGATAGACAGCTTCCCTTTCTTGAATGACCTCTGACCTGTTCGACACCCCTCCCGCCACCGACCCCAACGACGCCGTCACGCTCGCTCATTACGCCGAACGCGCCTACCTCGAATACGCGCTGAGCGTCGTCAAGGGTCGCGCGCTGCCCGATGTTTGCGACGGCCAGAAGCCGGTGCAGCGGCGCATCCTGTATGCGATGGACCGCATGGGGCTGAGCTTCACCACCGCAGGCGGCCCGCGGCCGGTGAAGAGTGCGCGCGTGGTGGGCGATGTGCTCGGCCGCTTCCACCCGCACGGTGACAGCGCCGCCTACGACGCGCTGGTGCGCATGGCGCAGGACTTCTCGCAGCGCTACCCGCTGATCGACGGCCAGGGCAACTTCGGCTCGCGCGACGGCGACGGCGCGGCGGCGATGCGTTACACCGAGGCGCGCCTCGCGCCGATCTCGCGGCTGTTGCTCGACGAGATCGACGAAGGCACGGTCGACTTCATTCCCAACTACGACGGCTCGACACAGGAGCCGCGCCAGTTGCCGGGTCGCTTGCCTTTAGTGCTGCTCAATGGTGCGAGCGGCATCGCGGTCGGCCTGGCCACCGAGATCCCGAGCCACAACCTGCGCGAGGTGGCGCTCGCCGCGATTGCGCTGATCAAGAACGACAAGCTCAGCGACGATGAACTCGCCGCGCTGATCCCCGGCCCCGATTACCCCGGTGGAGGCCAGATCATCAGCAGCGCCGACGAGATCCGCGCGGCGTATGCCACCGGCCGCGGCAGCCTGAAGGTGCGCGCGCGCTGGAAGATCGAAGACCTGGCGCGCGGACAGTGGCAGCTGGTGGTCACCGAGTTGCCGCCGGGCACCAGCTCGCAGCGCGTGCTCGAAGAGATCGAGGAGTTGACCAACCCGAAGGTCAAGGCCGGCAAAAAGGCGCTGAGCGCCGACCAGGTGCAATTGAAGGCGTCGTTGCTCGGCGTGCTCGACGCAGTGCGCGACGAGTCGAGCAAGGACGCGCCGGTGCGCCTGGTGTTCGAGCCCAAGACCAGCCGCATCGAGCAAAGCGATCTGATCACGCAGCTGCTGGCCCACACCAGCCTGGAAAGCTCGGCGCCGATCAACCTGACGATGGTCGGTGCCGACGGCCGGCCGACGCAGAAGACGCTGCGCCAGATGCTGGCCGAGTGGGTGGCGTTCCGCTTGCACATGGTGCAGCGACGCTCGCAGCATCGGCTCGACAAGGTGCTGGCCCGCATTCACGTGCTCGAAGGCCGGCAGCTGGTGCTGCTGAACATCGACGAGGTGATCCGCATCATCCGCGGCGCCGATGAGCCCAAGCCCGCGCTGATCGAGCATTTCAAGCTGAGTGAGCGGCAGGCCGACGACATCCTCGAGATCCGGCTGCGCCAGCTCGCGCGGCTCGAAGCGATCAAGATCGAGCAAGAGCTGAAGGAACTGCGCGGCGAGCAGGGCAAGCTCGAAGACATCCTCGGCAACCCGGGCACGCTGAAGCGCACGGTGATCAAGGAGATCGAGGCCGACATCAAGCAGTTCGGCTCGGTCGAAAAAGACCCGCGCCGCACGCTGATCCAGGCTGAGAAGAAGGCCGTGGTCGAGATCAAGGTGATCGACGAGCCGGTGACAGTGGTCGTCAGCGCCAAGGGTTGGGTGCGGGCGCTGAGAGGGCACGAGGTCGATGCTGCGACGCTGCAGTTCAAGGCGGGCGATGCGCTGCTGGCGACCTTTGCTTGCCGCAGCGTCGATGTGCTGCTGGTGTTAGGTTCGGCGGCGAACGGCAGTGGTCGGGTG
>JAKFUQ010000139.1:7024-10938 GCA_021732645.1 Rhizobacter sp.
CGGCGGGCGCGGGGACGGGCAGCCGATCACGACGCTGATCGAGCTGGAGTCAGGCACCCAGCCGGCGCACTATTTCGCCGGGCCTGCCGAGCAGACGCTGTTGCTGGCTGGCAGCGGCGGCTACGGCCTGCTGGCACGCGTGGGTGATCTGACCGCACGCCAGCGCAGCGGCAAGGCCTTCCTGACGCTGGAAGCGGGGGAGCAGATGCTGCCGCCGGCACTCGCCTCGGTCGGCATGCTGGGTGATCAGGTCGGCTGCCTGTCAACACAAGGCCGGCTGCTGGTGTTCCCGTTGTCGGAATTGAAGCTGCAGCCCAATGGTGGCCGTGGCCTGACGCTGATCGACCTCGACGGCAAAGACGCACTGGCGAGCGTCGCGGTGTTTGCGCAGGCGCTGCGGATCGAGGGCACGGGCCGCGGCGGGAAGGTGCGCGACGAGGTGGTGAAGGGTGTTGCGCTGCAGTCTTACGTTGGCAAGCGCGCCCGCAAGGGCAAGGCGCAAGATGCGATGCAGAAGGCCCTGCGCCTGTTGCCGGGCTGATACAGGAGCGACCCATGCGCGAGATCGAGTTCTGGTTTGAATTCGCCAGCAATTACAGCTACCTGAGCGTGATGCGCATCGAGGCGGCTGCGGCACAGCGCGGCGTGACGGTACGCTGGAAGCCGTTGCTGTTGGGGCCGATTTTTCGCAGCTTCGGCTGGACCACCTCGCCGTTCGTGCTGCAAAAAGCCAAGGGCGAGTACGTGTGGACCGACATGGTGCGCCAGTGCCGCAAGCACAGTCTGCCGTGGCAGCGCCCGGCGGAGTTTCCGCGTGCTTCCTTGCTGCCCGCCCGGGTGGCACTGATCGGTGCGGACCAGCCCTGGATGGGCGCCTACTGCCGGCGCATCATGCTGCTCAATTTCGCCGAAGACCGCGCGATCGACGATCTTCACACCGTGGCCGAGGTACTCACCCAACTGCAGCTGCCCGCGCAGCAGATCCTCGACGCCGCGCAGTCGGATGCCAACAAGCTGACGCTGCGGCAGCAGACCGAGGCGGCGCAGGCCAGGGGCATCTTCGGTGCGCCGACCTTCTTCGTGGGCGACGAGATGTACTGGGGCGACGACCGGCTGGACGACGCGCTGCTCAGGGCTTCTGCCTGAACCGGCCCCGCGCTGGCTGGCGTGGCCGCAGCACGACGTGGCTGGAGGCCGCGGCGATGGCGATGAACAGCGCCAGACTCCAGTACGCATAGGGCACGCCGAGCACCGACACCGCCGCGTCCGAGCAGTTCGCGGTCACCTGCAGCAGCGGTGGAAAGGCGCCGTCGAGGCCGAGCGCGCTGATCACCTTGTCGGCAAAGGTCAGGTTGCATGAGGCCGATTTCGAGGCGACCAGTTCTTGATACAGCGCCGACGCTCCGCCCGACAGCGCCAGCACCAGCGTCAACACGCCGATCCCTCGGCGCAGCATGAGTGTGGGCACCGCCGCACCGATCAGGCAGAGCGCGGCAATCGCCAGGTAAATGACGCGCTGCAAGATGCACCAGGGGCAGGGCTGCATGTCGAACACATGCTGCGAGACCAGCGCAAGGCCGACCGCCGCGACGCACAGCGCCGCCATCGCCAGCAGCAGCCGGGTCGTGTTCGATGACGCCGCCGCCATCAGGCGACCTGCGCGATCAATTCGATCTCGACGCAGGCGCCCAGCGGGATCTGCGCCACGCCGACGGCGCTGCGCGCATGCTGGCCCTTGTCGCCGAACACCGCGGCCAGCAGCTCGGAGCAGCCGTTGGTCACCAGGTGCTGCTCGGTGTAGCTGCTGGTGCTGTTGACCAGGCTCATCACCTTGACGATGCGCTCGACCTGGTTTAGGTCGCCAACGGCTGCCTGCAGCGTGCCCAGCAGATCGATCGCGACGGCGCGCGCCGCCTGCTGGCCGGTGGCGGTGTCCATGGTGAGGCCAAGCTGGCCGACCCACGGTTTGCCGTCGCGCTTGGCGATGTGGCCGGACAGAAAAACCAGTTGGCCGCTGCGCACGAACGGCAGATAGGCCGCGGCCGGGATCGCCAGCGCGGGCAGGGCGATGCCCAGTTCTTTCAGGCGGTCGTAGACGGACGGTGATGCAGGCATGGGGGGTTCCGGCAGCGGGGAAATGCAGGGAAATGCAGGGAGATGGCAGCGGCAAATCCTACACTGCGACGCATGGCTGCTGCCCGTGCCGACCCCTCCGAGTCCACCGGGTGGCGGCTCGCCATGGGGGCCATGGCGTGGCCCGTCGGCGCCGCCTGGCAACTGCGGGAAACGGCGCTGCAAGCAATGTCGGTGTATGCCTCGTGCATGGTTATCGGGGCGCTGCTCGTGGTGGTGTTGGCGCTGGGTCGAAGGCGCCTGGCCAGTGCTGTTGCGCCGGGTGTTGCCAAGGGTCTGTCCGCTGGTGTGGTGATCGGCCTGGCGCTGCTGGCCTTTGGCGTCACGGGTGGCCGCGCCAGCGTGCGGCTGGCCGACGCGCTGCCCGCAGCGCTGGAAGCCCGCGATCTGCAGGTCACGGGGGTGGTGGCCAGCTTGCCCCAGCACACCGCGACCGGGCTGCGCTTTCGCTTCGAGGTCGAGCAGGCTTCCTTCAACGGGGGCGCAGTGGCCGTGCCACGGCTCGTCTCGCTGGGCTGGTACCACGGCTTCGACCCCGAGGCGACGCTGTCTGCCGATCAGCGAGCGCTGCAGGCGGGGCAGCGCTGGCAGTTCACCGTGCGTTTGCGCCGGCCGCACGGGCTTTCGAACCCGCAGGGGCACGACCAGGAACTGCGCTGGTTCGAGGACGGTGTGCGCGCCACCGGGTCGGTGCGTGAGGAGCCGGGAACGCGTGGCGCACCGCAGCTGCTGGCGCGGGCCGCGGCCTACCCGGTGGAGCGAATGCGCCAGCATGTGCGCGATGCGATCGACGCCACGGTACCCGAGAGTGGTGTGGCAGGCGTGCTGGCCGCGCTGGCGGTGGGTGATCAATCGGCGATCGAGCGCGAGGACTGGGAACTGTTTCGCCGCAGTGGCATCGCCCACCTGGTTTCAGTCAGCGGCATCCACGTCACCATGTTTGCCTGGCTGGCAGGTGCGGTGATTGCAGCACTGTGGCGGCGCAGCACACGGGCCATGGCGTGGTTGCCAACGCCCGTGGCTGCGCTGTGGGGTGGCTTTGCGGTGGCGCTGGCCTATGCGGTGTTTTCGGGCTGGGGCGTGCCCGCGCAACGCACGGTGTGGATGCTGGGCGCGGTCACGCTGTTGCGCAGCGCCGGGCTGCGCTGGCCGTGGCCGCTGGTGTTGCTGGCGGCGGCCACCGTGGTCACGGTGGTCGATCCGTGGGCACTGCTGCAACCGGGGTTCTGGCTGTCGTTCGCGGCGGTCGGGTTGCTGATGGTGGCGGGAGACACCCCTGGGGTGAGCCCTGAGAACCCGCCCACCGATCCCGACAGCAGCGAGCCGGGTCGACCTGCCCTCTGGCCGCACGCCATCGTGAGCTTGCGCGCCGCCGTGGCGGGCGGGCTGCGCACCCAGGTGGTGGCGACCTTTGGTCTGGCCCCGCTCACGGTGGTGTTCTTTCAGCAGCTGTCGCTGGTCGGTCTGGCGGCCAATCTGGTCGCGATCCCGTTGGTCACGCTGGTCGTCACACCGTTGGCGCTGCTGGGTTGCGTCGTGCCGGCGCTGTGGACAGCGGCTGCCGCCGTCTTGTCCATGCTCACGGCGTGGCTGGGTTGGCTGGCCAGTGCGCCGGGCGTGCTGTGGTCGGTGGGTGTGGCGCCGTGGTGGGCGCAGGCGGCTGGTTTGCTGGCCGCCGTGCTGCTGGTGATGCCGCTGCCCTGGCGTTTGCGAGCGCTGGCGCTGCCGCTGGTGTGGCCGTTGTTGCTGCCGCCGCGTGACCTGCCCCCGGTTGGTCAGTT
>JAKFUQ010000301.1 GCA_021732645.1 Rhizobacter sp.
GATCTCACCCGGCTCGGTTGAGTCTTCAGCGCCGCCGGCTGCGGGAGGTGTCGGCAGAGGCAACTCGGCGGAGACGCCCGGAGAAGATTCGGGTGCAGCGACCGGGTCGGCTTTCGGCACCTCCGCCGCCGGTGGCGGAGCCGCCTCTGGCAGAACTTGCGGCGCTGGCTCCACAGCACCAACGCTCGCGGGCTCGTCGGGGCCAGACTGTTCGGCCGGTGGCTCCGTGGCTGGCTGGTGTCCGCGTTGCCGTACATCCGACTTGATGTCGGCCACCTCGAGTCGGGTCTCGTCGTAGCGCACCGTGGCACTCTTGGCAGCAAAGTTGACGGTGACGCTTTCGACACCCGGCACTTCGCCGATTCGTTTCTCGACCCCGTCCACGCTCAGTACCGACAGCATGTCGCGCACTTCAATCACACTCGTTTTCATGGCGACTCCAGGAAATGGGCTTCACTTCGGCAACAGCGCATGACGGCTGGCTCTAGCCTTTGTCCGGCATGGACATCTTTTCTCCGCCGCCTGGATTGGCGTGCTCGGTGGCTGCAGCTGCCGGTACCGATGGCGCGGCTGCAGGCTGCTCAACCTTGTCGGGTGCCTTGGCCCCTGGGGCACCCGAAGCATTTGCCCCTGCCGAGACAGGGTCAGCAGATTTGGCTGCGCTGGGCTTCGAGGGGGTTGTTGCGGGGGCTGACGCAGATGCCGCCGCCGCCGTGTGGTCGTGGTGCCCTAGATCGGCTGGCTTCCCTGAAGCGCCTGGAGCGGCCTCTTCGTCGTACCCGCGTTGGCGCACATCCGACTTGATGTCCGCAATATCGAGCCTCGTTTCGTCGTAGCGAACGGTGGCGTTGCCCGCAGAAAAATTGACGGTAACGCTCTCGACGCCGGGCACGTCACCGATTCGATCTTCAACGCCCTGCACACTCAAAACCGAGAGCATGTCGCGCACTTCTATGACACTTGTTTTCATTGCAATTCCTTGGTTGTCTGGATGCAGGGCTGCTTGTCGTCACCGGCCTTGGCCTCGCAGGCCAGGCCGATGACCGCCGGATCAGTGCTCGTCCGGCATCTTGTGTTTGACCGGGCGCTCTGGGTCGTCTTGCTCTTCCGGGACCACCATTTCGCAGACCGACACAGGTGCCGCGGCGCCAGCGCGCCAACGCCAGGCCACAGGGAGAAATCGATCGGCCTGGTTCACGATCGCTTGTGTGTTCTGGAACGACACCTTGCAGCCAGACTCCACTTGCATCACGTCGTCGGCCTGCTGCTGGAAGTCACCCGTTTGCTCGTCGTGTTGATGCGGCACGAAGATGCCGAGATCAAATTCCGAAAGCCGCTGCAGCATCGCCTGTACCGCCGGCAGATGAATCGCCGCCTGTGCTCTCATCAGCGCCGGTGGCATTCCGAGCGTGCTGGTCTGTGAAAGATTCGCTGTCGTCATGAACTTCTCCTGCAGTGATGTCGTGACCCATTGAGCATGGCTGGGTCAGGTGCCAAATCCGGTGCTCGCTTCAAGTTCGAAGCCAGCCGCCTGTGAACCTCGCCCGTCGCAAGCCGCTCGCGATGTACGGGCAAGCTCGCATCAACCGCCACAACAAGCCCGACCGATGGTTCTCGATCATCAAAACGATCGGTCCCTGGTTGAGCCCGAAATGCCACGGCGACACCCACCACCCATAGGGGTTGCCAGGCTCGCCGGGATGCGAAGGGTTGAAGGCCGCCTTGAAGCCGTATGAATTGAACTGGGTCAGCTTGGCTTGATGGATGCAGTGGGCCAAGGTTGGCAGCACGATCTCGGACGCGAACGGCAGCGATGCCACCACTGACCACGGCGCCAGGGTGCCGTCATCGGGCCCGCAGGGCACGCCGCGGGCCAGGTAGCCGAAGAACTGGCGCTCGATCCCGTTAAGCGTCAACGTGCTGGGGCCGGGGCCTTCGCTCGCCGTGATGCCCCAGCAGTGGTCGCCGTAGCCTTCGAACTTCTGCGGGTTGAGGATCGCGTACCGCTGTTGCGCATACGTGGCGCGGCGGCTGTTCTCGAAATAGTCGGTGCCCTTGTCGCGCATGAAGGCGTCCTGGATGCCCCGAAAGTCGATCCAGACATGCGAGAGCTGGTGCGTGAACAGCGACGCCGCGTACAGGTAGCCTTCCCCGTTGCCCGGGTCGTCACCTTGCGTCCAGTGGTAGGTCGAGGCCCACGCCGTGTAGCTCTGCGCGGGCAAGGGATGCGTTGGCGAGCCCAACCCCAACACGTACAGCAGCAGCGCCTCGTCGTAGCCTTCCCATCGGTACGGCAGGAAGCCGCTCTCCGGTTTCCAGCCATGGGTGACCTTCGCACCACCGTCCTGCGCCCATACCCAGTCAGCGCGGCGGTACAGCGCGTCGCCCAGCGTGCGAATCTCGTTCTCTTCGGCGCTGTCGGCATCGAAGTACATGGCGGCCGCGAGTGCACCGGCCAGCAGGAAGGTGCTGTCCACGGTGGACAACTCGCACTTCCAGGCGCGCCTGCCCGTCTGCATGTCGAGGAAGTGGTAGTAGAAGCCTTTGTAGCCGGTGGCATTCGGTTCAGGACCCTGCGCGCTGTTCCAGAAAAAGCGCAGCGTCGTCAGCGTCCGCTCCACGGCCGCAGACCGGGTCATGAAGCCACGCTCCACACTCACCGGGTAGCACGCCAGAGCCAGGCCGGTGGCGGCGATGCTCGCGGGCCAATCCGGCGCTGTCTTGTCGATCACCAGGCCGTTGACCGGATTCGTTTCGTGCAGGAAATAGTCAAAGGTCTCGCGCTGCAACTTCTGCAGTTCGGCGTCGATGTTGGGGTCGGTGCCGTCAGGATGAAGGTGACCGGCAAGCCTCGCCGGCGCTCGCTCAACGGCCGCAACGCCGGCCAGGGAGCTACCTCGTTTGCGCGCGTCGATGCTGCCTGTTTGCATGGTGGGCGCCGGTTCGTCGAAGCTCAGCGCGCCAGCCGTTTGGCGGCGATGCAGTCCGGCGTGAACTCGAAGGCAACCTCCGGGTCGGGCTGCACGAGCTTGGCCTTCTTGCCGGCGTAGTGCAGCCGCGACAGGATGTCGCGCATCAGGTTCAATCGCGCGAGGCGCTTGTCGTCGGCCCGCACGATGTGCCACGGCGCGATCGCGTTGTGCGTTCGCAGCAGCATCGTGTCGCGCGCCTCGGAATAGGCCTTCCAATGCTTGACCGCCACCGCGTCTATCGGGCTGCTCTTCCACTGCTTGAGCGGATCGCGCTTGCGCTCCGCGAGACGCCGCGTCTGCTCATCTTTGCTGACATCGAGGTAATACTTCAGCAGCTTGATGCCGGAGTTGACAAGCATCTCCTCGAACTTCGGCACCGAGCCCATGAACTCCTCGTGTTCCTCCTTCGAACAAAAGCCCATCACGTGCTCGACGCCGGCGCGGTTGTACCAACTGCGATTGAAGAGAACGAACTCTTCGGCCACAGGAAGCTGAGCGACGTAGCGCTGGAAGTACCAGCCGCGCCGGTCCCGATCTGACGGCTTGCCGAGGGCGACGACCCGCGTCTCGCGCGGGCTCAGGTACTCGACGACGCGCTTGATGCCACCATCCTTGCCGGCGGCATCGCGACCCTCGACGAGAACCAGAATCTTGTCGCCACAACCGATGAAGTGCCGCTGCAGCTTGACCAGTTCGACCTGCAGGATGTGCAGCTGCGCATCGTAGTCTTCGCGCGAGATCGAAGCCGTCACCAACCCTGCCGCGGACGCGCCGAATGACTCGGCATCCGAGCCAGCCGAGACGTGTTGCGCTTCATCTCGGTGCTTGTGCTTTTTCTTGCTCATGGGCTGGGTCGCTCGCTGTGCGCCGCGGTTCGTTCCTTGGCGGAATAGCCGAGATGCGTGATGGCCGACTCGATCTGTGCAGGCGTGACGCGGGTGGGGTCTGCCTCCACCGTGGCCAGGCCCGGATTCAGGGTGACCTGGGCGTGACTGACGCCGTCGAGTTTGCTGAGCGCGCGCTGAACGCTGCCGGTGCAGCCGCCGCAGGTCATGCCGCTGACATCGAAGCTGAGGGTTTGCATGGTGGGGTCTCCTGGTAAGGGGATTCAGGCCTTCTGGCCGGTGCTGAGGTTCGACTTCCGCAACGAGGGCAGAAACCGGGGTGTGCGCGCCGCGTAGGCGTCGAAGTCGGCGCCGAACTGCTTTCTCATTTCAGATTCCTCGGTCACCGCGAGCCGCCCGTACATGACGAGGAGGATCGGGAACATCACCAGCGTGAGCAGGGTCGGCCACTGCAGCAGGAAGCCCAGCAGAATGAGGACGAAGGCCACGTATTGCGGGTGACGGATGCGCGCATACGGCCCGGAGGTGGCCAGCGCACTGCGGCGCTGCGCGTGATAGAGGACGTTCCAGGCGCTGGACAGAAGGTAGAAGCCGAAGCCCAGGAAAACGTAGCTTGCGATGTGCAGAGCACCGAAGTGCGGGTCACCTTTTTCGCCGAGCAGCGTCGACCACAAGTGGCCGCTGTTGTGCGACATCAGGTCGAGATTCGGGTAGTTCGTTTGAAGCCAGCCGGACATCAGGTAAATGCTCAGCGGGAAGCCATACATCTCGACGAAGAGCGCGATGATGAAAGCGGCGAAGGCCCCGAAGGTCCGCCAGTCGCGCGCTGTCTGTGGCTTGAAGAAACTGAAGGCGAACATCACGAAGATGGCCGAGTTGAAAACGACCAACGCCCACAGTCCGTAGGCGGGTGCATCGTGGTTCATGGCCGGTCTCCCGAGGGTGGCGTCGGCGCTGTTGACGACGGGGTCGGGCTGGGCTCTCCCCCGTGGTGGTGCGCGTGGCCGCCGTGTTCGCCGTGGCCGTGGTGCATGAAGACATGCATCAGCGGGCACGACAGCAGCAGCAGGAGCGGCAAGGCGCCGAGGAAGTGGGCGCGGTGCTCGCTCAGCAGGAAGTACGCGGCGATCGCGCCGATGACGATCAAGCCGATGGCGTAGCGCGAGCGCCAGAACGGCGGCGGCTCGATGCCGTCGACGGACGGTTTGTGGTGGGACAGTTCGTGATTCATTTGTGGCTCCAGAAGGCGGGTGGGGTTCACTCCGCCAGTCGATTGCGCAGCCAGGCGTAGAAGGTCCCCGCGAGCAGCGCCCAGCCGCTTAGCGCCAGCAGCGCGACGAGAAACCCTGACCACTCAAACGGCCGTGTCTGCACCATGGCGCTGAAGTCCACGCCGTGAAACATGCTGTTCATGAAGCCAAGGAACGGGCCTGGCGCCAGCAACCACGCCAGGGTGCACAGGGCGTAGAACACTCCGGCGGTGACAGCCAGAGCGATGCCGGTGCTGAACGGGCGAGCCGTGGGTGCCATGTCGGCGCTCCTGTTACTTCGGCGGCGCCGCGGGCAGACGATCCATCATCATCTGCATGGTGGCCTGCATCATTTCCATGCGCGCCTCCATCGATTGATGGCGCGCTGCCATGTCACCCCTCATGCCACCCATGCCGCCGGGAGACATGCCGTTCATCATGGTCATGCTGTCCTGCATGATCTTCATGTGCTCGGCCGTTAGGGAATCGCGCTCCGCGGGGGTCTTTGCGGCCATCATCTTGTCGTGCATTTCGTGCATGGCCTTCATCTGGGCGTCCATCCGGGCCATGTCAGGCCGGGCCTTGCCGGGCATGGCCTGGGTGGCAGGCGCCGAATCGGCCCCGGCGGGGTGATGGGCCTGGTGCTCGTCCGCGTCGGCGGCCCAGGCGGGCATGCCAACGGTAGAAATGACGAGGACGAGCGAAAGCGAATGAGCGAGCTTCATTGAGGACTCCAGGTGCGGGTGATCGAGTTGAAACGCCGAGCGTTTGCTGCCAAGCATTGGTGGATGGCCTGACGTCGGAATCGGTCACCGTGCCTGAGCACCGGGCCAAAACGGACCTGGGCACAGACGCGGACCGCAAAGCGTCAAGCTCTGAGGCAGGCGTCGTCAGACAGCTACAGCGTCAATCGCGAGTAGCGCGTCCTGAATGGCGGTCCCACGATGGGGACCCGCAGAATGTCGTACCGGTTGGACACCGAAGCGACGGCTGTCGCCGCGTTCCACGCGATCGCAAGAAACGGTGCCAGACCGGGATCGGTCAAGTCGACGCCCGCCTGGAGCTTGACCTGCGCGTTTGCACCCTCGTCACAGGCCTTCAGGCAGGACTCTTTGGAGCTGTCTTGATCATCGACATCGTCGTCAACGTCGGCCGCATGGCCCCCAATGACGTGCGTGTGAGGAGGCTCTGCGGAATGGGCCGCTGCGACGTGCGGGTGTTTTCCTGGTGCTTCGAGCAAGCACGCGTTCGCCATCCCCGAAGCCAACGCGAACAGCCACACTAGCAACGCCACGAAGGTGGTGTTGCGTTTGGTTCGCTGATGCGAGAAGGGCTTCATGTTCGTTGCGAGTCGCTTCGGATTTATTCTACGCAGGCACGCGTGCGAAGCCTTGATCTCCGTCAAACAAGCGCTGAGGAAGATGAGGGGGGGCTGATCCACGCCTGCATTCCGTTGCTCGGCACGCGACAATGGTCATTTCAGTATCCATCTTGGTAGATTGCGCGCAGCGCATCCCCTGCGTCTGTGCGTTGGCGCACGCTGTGAGAATCGACAGAGCAGCCCAGGATATGACTTTGGGTTTCGGCTACCGCACAGACAACGATGGAATCTCCGCTCAAGCTCTTGTCGGTGTCAGTGAAGCGCAACGCGAGTTCGGGCGCTTGATACTGCGCCCTGCGCGGATCGATGCCGAACCGCACTGCACCGCCGCGCACCATGAACGACATCCCGCCATCGCCGCACGTTGCGACACCCTTCGGGGCGCTCGACGCTTTCAACCGAGCGTGTTTCTGCATCAGTCTTGACCAGGAAGTCCTGGCACGAGCGCTCGATTCGGAACTTGGCCAGCCGGGCCTTTCAGCGATGGTTCGGCAGCGCTGCCCTTTCCTTTTTGCAGCGCTTCCCGTTTTTGTGGCCGCGCCGCAGCTGGAGCGCATGAAACAGGTGATGCTTGCCGTCGAATCGGTCGTGGCCTTGCCGGCCTATCGCGAGCAGGCGCTGGCCGTGGCGCCTGCGATTGCCCACGCCGGAACAAGCGGATCGCTGGGCGCGTTCTTCGGCTACGACTTTCACCTGAGTCAAGGTCGTCTGGGCCTGATCGAGATCAACATCAACGCGGGTGGAGCGATGCTCAACGCGGTGCTGGCGCGCGCACAACGGGCCTGCTGCACGGCCGTGGCTGGCATGGTCCCCACGCTGGAGAGCGTGGCTGCGTTCGAGGAAAGCATCGTCGCCATGTTTCGCAACGAATGGCGCCTGGCCGGCCGGGGGCGCCCGCTCGCCAGCATCGCCATCGTCGATGAGGCCCCGGAGGGGCAATACCTTTACCCCGAGTTCCTGCTGTTCCAGCAGTTGTTCGAGCGGCACGGTCTGCGTGCGGTTATCGCCGACCCTGGCGCGCTCGACTGGCACGACGGCAGGCTGTGGCTCGGCGACCTGGTCATCGACCTGGTCTACAACCGGCTGACCGACTTCTACCTGGAGCAGGCCAGCAGCGCCGCGCTGCGCGAAGCCTACCTGCAGCAAACGGTCGTACTGACGCCCCATCCGCAGGCTCATGCGCTGTACGCCGACAAGCGACACCTTGCGCTGTTCAGCGATGCCACACGTCTGGAGGAGCTTGGCGTGCCTCGCGCGACACAGCAAATCCTGCTGGAGCACGTGCCCCGCACGGAGTTGGTCGATGCCGCCGATGCGCAACGGCTGTGGGACACGCGCAGAGGCCTGTTCTTCAAGCCGGTGGCAGGATTCGGCAGTCGTGCGGCATACCGCGGCGACAAGCTCACCAAGCGGGTATGGCAAGACATCCTGGCGAGCGACTATGTAGCCCAGGCCATCGTCGCGCCAGGCGAACGGATGGCGAGCGACCAGCAATCCGTGACCGGTGTGAACATTGCGAAGGCGATGAAGTTCGACCTTCGTGCGTACACGTACGACGGGTCCGTTCAGTGGGTCGCCGCTCGCCTCTACCAAGGGCAAACCACCAACTTCCGAACCCCGGGCGGTGGCTTCGCGCCGGTGTACAGCTCGTTCGACTCTTCGGGGCGAACCGTGCAGGCCTGTGCGGACGGCAGTGACGCTGAAACGACGCATGCCTCCTACGTGTTCCTGCTCGACGATGGCGGTGACGTCCATGCGGTGCCACATGCGTTGTATGTCGCGCTCGCGCGCGGCGAAGCGTCGGCCCCGACACTCGCGGGCCAGTCCTTGCGGCTGGCCGACTGGTATGTGCGGTTGAAGGATGGTGCGCCTAACAGCATCGCCAACGAGACCTACAGCCTCGTGCACTTCGACGCACAAGGGCGGGTCGATCCGAGCCATTCGCCGGTTATTGCGGCCGCCCATCTCCGCCAGCCTGCGGACACAACTGCACCCGAAAGCGCTGGCTGGCCCACGGTCGCTGAACGCGACCGAATGCGAGAGATGCTGTTTGGAGAGAACGAAGCGGTTGGCTCCTCATCAGCCGTGCCAACTGCCCGAAGTCAGTCGCACTGCTCGAACGGGTCAGCAGCATCGGTCGACCCTGCCTGCAGATGAAAGCGGCGCTTGGTCGCGGACGCGCAGGTCGGTGGCATCTGGCTGCTCTACCTGCGTATCACGGCGACCCTGCCGTTCGTGCTGGTGGGCGGTATCTGGCTGCTCTACCTGCTGAGCTACAACCTGTCGGTCGCGGGGGCTGTCGGCTTCATCGCGCTGGCCGGCGTTTCAGCCGAGTTCGGCGTGATCATGCTGCTGTACCTGAAGCAGGCCTGGGACGTTCGCATCGAGGACGGCACCACGAGCAACGCCGACCTGCGGGACGCGATACGCGACGGCGCGGTACTTCGCGTGCGGCCGAAGGCGATGACGGTGGCCGTGATCCTCGCGGGCCTGTTGCCGATCATGTGGGGTTCGGGCACCGGGTCCGAGGTGATGCAGCGCATTGCCGCACCGATGGTCGGCGGGATGATCACCGCGCCGCTGCTGTCGATGTTCGTGATCCCGGCGGCGTACCTGCTGATGCGGCAGACGCGCGAGCGCAAGGCTTGGCGATTCGCGTTCTGGAGACGGCAACGCGCTGCGGCCTGAAAGCGTCGCCAGTGGGCGGGGAATCGAATGGTCAACCCGCCCGCTCCAGCAGGTCACTGAGCAGAGCAAGCAGGACAGCTTGCTCGCGCTTGGGCTCGAACAGGCGGGCTCGGCCAGAACACTGTTTGCACAGTCCGTCCAGCATTGCCGGGTTGTCGCGGCAACGTTCGATCAGCGCGGCGAGGCCTTCCGAATCGCCGGGCTCGACATACCCCGCGTAATCGGCACCCAGCATGCCGACGTTGCCGGAGATGCGGGTTGCCAGGACGGGCGTGCCGCTGCGGATGGCTTCCATCACCACATGGGCACCGCCTTCCATGTGGCTGGTGTGAACGAGGATGTGCGCGCCCTGGATGCGCCCCCTGGTGGTGTCATGGGGCAGTGCGCCCAGCCACCGGTACTGCGGGCAGCTGTGCTGCAACGCCTGCGCTGCGTCGCCGAGAGCCGGGTCGAGTGCGGCGCCGATGTGGTCGAGCAGGATGTCGTGCCGCCTGGCCAGCCGGCGCACCGCCTCGAAGTAGGTCTGTGGCGCCTTTTCCTCGCGAAGGTGGCCGACCATCACGCAGCGCAGGTGCTGCGCCGTCTTGACCAATGGCCTGCGCGCCGTCGTCGACTGAAAACAAACGACCGCCTTGGCGCGGTGTTGTGCGGGCAGGTCTTCGACGGCGCCTTCGTGCAGCACCACCAACCGGTCCGCCAGCACGAGCGACCGCTGCGCTTGTCTATCGACGTGAATATCGCGGTACAGGTCTGTGCCGGTCAGCACGACAGCCAGCGGATGCCCGGGCTTGCTGGATGCCCAGCGCTGGATCGAGTCCGCTGATCGGCGTGCGTGCAGCGCCAGCAGCGCGTCGGCGGGCTCGCCCTGCCATTGGTTCACCAGCGCCACTCGATAGCGGACGTTCAGTATCTGCGACCACCGCTTGGCGGTCTGCCAGTTGCCGTTGTTGGCGCTCGCGAGCGCTGGCGTCACGATGCAGATCAGGGGACGTGACATGGTCACGTTATACCGGCATGCGACGTGAAAGGGCGGGTCGATGCCGTACGCCCGGGCTCGGTTCGGCGTGCTGGTCAAGATCCGCTGAGCGCTGTCTTGCGATTCGGGCGCGAGCAGCGTCAGGTGCCTTTCGAGGCCTTCGATCGATCGCTCGGCCGCGGCTGCTTGTGCGTCGCCGTTTATCCGGTGTTGAACGTCCACGAAGGGGATGCCCTTTGGAGCGTGTCCCCTCGGTGCGGGGCCGGGCTGTCGCGCTGCGCGTCGAGCCATCGGGATACCGGTGTCTCGCCCCCTGACGGGCTTCCATCCCTCACGCGAACACAGTCAGGCCGGCGCTGCCGGCTGGAACACACGGCGGCCCTGTCCCGTGTCCGGGGAGCGCGGGCTTCCTTGTCCGTCATGCGGTGCATGACCGACGCCCGCTTGGCGAACTGACCGGCTTGCAGGCCGCTGCGCTGCGCTCCGCTCGGTGCGGCGCCGGCCAGATCGCCACCCCGTTCACCCGCCAAGCCCGAAGCCGGGCCGCTGAATGCAGGGTTCATGAATGTGCTCGCAGCCGCTCGCCCGCCGCGCCAGTCGTTCGCCTGCGGCTCCCTTGGTGTCACGTCGGTCGCAGAGCCGCCGCTGCTCGGGATCGTTCGGTCGGCTGCGCTGCAACCGCTGCGCCAGACAAGCTGGCACATCGGCGGCGACGCTGCGCCGACCAGGGG
>JAKFUQ010000116.1 GCA_021732645.1 Rhizobacter sp.
GTTCAGGGTTGCACCTGAGGTGGCTGGAAAATCTCATCTTCACCTGCGACGACAAGCCAGTCCGACGCCTTGCTGCATTGCAATAAACTCGCTTGGTTGATTTGAGCAGTCACCCGAAAGTTGCCGATGTCAGACACCCTGAAGCCGCGGCCCACTTACCGCAACATCCATGTCAGCCAGATCGTCAAATACAGGCTGCCACCGGCGGGCATCGTGTCCATCCTGCACCGCGTCAGCGGTGTCGGCATGTTCCTGCTGATGCCGTTCATCATCTGGATGTTCGACGCCAGCGTCACCTCCGAGATCAGCCATGCCGGGTTCACCTCGGTCTTTTCGAGCGGCGTGGGCTTTCTGCCCGGCTGGTTGTTCAAGCTGATCGCGCTCGGCTTGATCTGGGCCTTCCTGCACCATTTCATCGCGGGCATCCGCCACCTCTGGATGGACATGACGCATGCGGTGACCAAGGAATTCGGTCACAACTCCGCGTTGGTGACGCTCAGCCTCAGCGTCGTGCTGACGGTGCTGCTCGGCGCCAAGCTCTTTTTCTGACGGACCCGACCCATGGCACAGAATTTCGGATCGAAGCGCATCGTCGTCGGTGCGCACTACGGCTTGCGCGACTGGCTGTCGCAGCGCGTCACCGCCGGCCTGATGGCCCTGTTCACCATCGTGGTCATCGTGCAGGTGCTGTTGCCTGGCGAGATGGGCTACGACAAATGGGCCGGCATCTTCGCCGCCCAATGGATGAAGGTGCTGACCTTCGTCGTCATCGTCTCGCTGCTGTACCACGTGTGGGTGGGCATGCGTGACGTCTGGATGGACTACGTCAAGCCGGTCGGCGTGCGCCTCGCCTTGCAGGTGTTCACCATCGCCTGGTTGGTGGGGTGTGCGGGCTGGGCAATCCAAGTGCTGTGGAGGCTGTGATGCAAGTGGGTTCGTCGATTCCGAAGCGCAAGTTCGATGTGGTGATCGTCGGCGCGGGCGGCTCCGGCATGCGCGCCTCGCTGCAGCTGGCGCGCGCCGGCCTGAATGTCGCGGTGTTGTCGAAGGTGTTCCCGACCCGCTCGCACACCGTGGCCGCGCAAGGCGGCATCGGCGCGAGCCTGGGCAACATGTCCGAGGACAACTGGCACTATCACTTCTACGACACCGTCAAGGGCAGCGACTGGCTGGGCGACCAGGACGCCATCGAATTCATGTGCCGCGAAGCGCCGAAGGTCGTTTACGAGCTGGAACACTTCGGCATGCCCTTCGACCGCAACCCCGACGGCACGATCTACCAGCGCCCGTTCGGCGGCCACACCGCCAACTACGGTGAGAAGCCGGTGCAACGCGCCTGTGCCGCGGCCGACCGCACGGGCCACGCGATGCTGCACACGCTGTACCAGCAGAACGTCAAGGCGCGCACCAATTTCTTCGTCGAGTGGATGGCACTCGATTTGATCCGCGATGCCGATGGCGACGTGGTCGGCGTGACGGCGCTGGAGATGGAAACCGGCGAGGTGCACATCCTCGAAGCCAAGACCACGCTGATGGCCACCGGCGGCGCCGGGCGCATCTTCGCGGCGTCCACCAATGCGTTCATCAACACCGGTGACGGCCTGGGCATGGCGGCGCGCGCGGGCATTCCGCTGGAAGACATGGAGTTCTGGCAGTTCCACCCGACCGGCGTGGCCGGGGCCGGCGTGTTGCTGACCGAAGGCTGCCGCGGCGAGGGCGCGATCCTGCGCAACGCCAATGGCGAGCGCTTCATGGAGCGCTACGCGCCGACGCTGAAGGATCTGGCGCCGCGCGATTTCGTCTCGCGCTGCATGGACCAGGAAATCAAGGAAGGGCGTGGCTGCGGGCCGAACAAGGATTACATCCAGCTCGACATGACCCACCTCGGTGCCGAGACCATCATGAAGCGGCTGCCCTCGGTCTATGAGATCGGCCACAACTTCGCCAACGTCGACATCACCAAGGAACCGATTCCCGTGGTGCCGACCATCCACTACCAGATGGGCGGCATCCCGACGAACATCCACGGCCAGGTGGTGGCGCCGAAGAACGGCCAGCCCAATGACATCGTCAAGGGCTTGTATGCGGTTGGCGAATGCGCTTGCGTCAGCGTGCACGGCGCCAACCGCCTGGGCACCAATTCGCTGCTCGATTTGCTGGTGTTCGGCCGGGCGGCGGGGAATCACATTGTCGACAGCGCATTGAAGACCCAGGCCCACAAGCCGCTGCCGAGCGATGCCGCCGACTTCACACTGGGTCGGCTGAACAAGTACGAGGCCAGCACCGGCGGCGAGTACGCCCAGAACGTGGCCAACGACATCCGTGCGTCGATGCAGCGCCACGCGGGTGTGTTCCGCACGCAGGCAACGATGGACGAGGGCGTGGTCGACATCAAGAAGATCGCCGAGCGCGTGAAGGGCATCCACCTCGCCGACAAGTCGAAGGTGTTCAACACCGCGCGCATCGAGGCTCTGGAAGTCGAGAACCTGATTGAGGTCGCGCTGGCGACGATGGTGTCGGCGGCGGCGCGCCATGAAAGCCGCGGCGCCCATACCGTCGACGACTACGCCAATTCGACCGAATTTCCGAACGGCCGCAACGACAAGGTGTGGTTGAAGCACACCTTGTGGTACAGCGAAGGCAACCGCCTGGACTACAAGCCGGTGAACCTGAAACCACTGACGGCGGAATCGATCCCGCCCGTGGTGCGCACCTTCTGATCCCCATGCACTCATTGAACGACCACCATCACCGCGACGGAGCGCCCTCATGACCAAGCGCGTGTTCCAGATCTACCGCTACGACCCCGACACCGACACCAAGCCGCGGATGCAGACGCTGGAAGTCGAGCTCGACGGCAGCGAGCGCATGCTGCTCGATGCGCTGAACAAACTGAAGGAAGTCGACCCGACGCTGTCGTTCCGCCGGTCCTGCCGCGAAGGCGTCTGTGGCTCCGACGCGATGAACATCAACGGCAAGAACGGCCTGGCCTGCCTGACCAACATGCGCACCCTGCCCGGCGTGGTGGTGCTGAAGCCGCTGCCCGGCCTGCCGGTGATTCGCGATCTGATCGTCGACATGACGCAGTTCTTCAAGCAGTACAACTCGATCAAGCCGTACCTGGTCAACGACGAGATGCCGCCCGAGAAGGAGAGGCTGCAAAGCCCCGAAGAGCGCGACGAGCTCAATGGCCTGTACGAATGCATCCTGTGCGCGAGCTGCTCGACCAGCTGCCCGAGTTTCTGGTGGAACCCGGACAAGTTCGTCGGCCCGGCAGGACTCTTGCAAGCGTACCGGTTCATTGCCGACAGTCGAGATCAGGACACCGAGGCGCGGTTGGACAATCTGGAAGATCCGTACCGCTTGTTCCGCTGCCACACCATCATGAACTGCGTCGATGTTTGCCCGAAAAGCCTGAATCCGACCAAAGCCATCGGCAAAATCAAGGAAATGATGATCCGCCGCGCGGTTTGACGCCTCTGTCTGCGATTCCATGCCATGAACGCCCTGATCGATGAACGTGCCTTGAGCAAGCTGCGCTGGCGGTGTCGGCGTGGGCTGCTGGAGAACGATTTGTTCATCGAGCGCTTTTTCTCGCGTCATGAAGCGGGCCTGACCCGGGACCAAGCCGACGGCCTGCTGGCGCTGATGGACTTGTCGGACAACGACCTTCTGGATTTGTTGTTGGCGCGCCGCGAGCCGGACGATGCGGTGTTGGGCGACAGCACGCTGGAAGTCCTGCGACTGCTGCGCGAACCTCGATGAGTTGCTTGCTGTAATTCCCCCCACCGACACGACGACCCAGCCCCAAGCCCTTCCTCACAAGGACCGACCATGACCCCCTCCGACGTCAAAGCCACCCTGTCGTTTTCCGACGGCAGCCCGAGCATGGACTTGCCCATCTTCAAAGGGTCGGTCGGGCCCGACGTGATCGACATCCGCAAGTTGTACGGACAAACCGGCAAGTTCACCTACGACCCGGGCTTCCTGTCCACTGCGGCGTGCCAGTCGAAGATCACCTACATCGACGGTGACAAGGGCGAGTTGCTGTACCGCGGCTACCCCATCGAACAGCTCGCCACAAAGTGCGATTTCATGGAAACCTGCCACCTGTTGTTGCATGGTGAGCTGCCGAACGCGACCCAGAAGGCCGACTTCACCAAGACCGTGACCTACCACACCATGGTCAACGAGCAGATGCAGTTCTTCCTGCGTGGTTTCCGCCGTGATGCGCACCCCATGGCCATCATGACCGGGCTGGTCGGTGGTCTGGCGGCCTTTTATCACGACAGCACCGACATCACCAACCCGGAGCACCGCGAAATCTCGGCCGTCCGCCTGATCGCGAAGATGCCCACGCTGGTGGCCATGGCGTACAAGTACTCGATCGGTCAGCCCTACATCTACCCCAAGAACGATCTCAGCTACGCCGGCAACTTCATGCGCATGATGTTCGCCACGCCTTGCGAGGAATATGTGCCGGACGACGTGCTGGTGCGCGCGATGGACCGCATCTTCATCCTGCACGCCGACCACGAGCAAAACGCCAGTACCTCGACGGTGCGCCTGTGTGGCTCGTCGGGCACCAATCCGTTTGCGGCGATCGCCGCGGGCGTGGCCTGCCTGTGGGGCCCGGCGCACGGCGGTGCCAACGAGGCGGCGCTGAACATGCTGGAAGACGTCAACAAGATGGGTGGCGTCGAGAAGATCGGCGAGTTCATCAAGCAGGTCAAAGACAAGAACTCCAACGTCAAGCTGATGGGCTTCGGGCACCGTGTCTACAAGAACTACGATCCGCGCGCCAAGCTGATGCGCGAAACCTGCCACGAAGTGCTGACCGCGATGGGCAAGCACAACGATCCGATCCTGAAGCTGGCGATGGCGCTGGAGAAGATTGCCCTGGAAGACGATTACTTCGTGTCGCGCAAGCTGTACCCGAACGTCGACTTCTATTCGGGCATCGTGCAGCGCGCGATTGGCATCCCGGTGTCGTTGTTCACCGCTATCTTCGCGCTGGCCCGCACGGTGGGCTGGATCGCTCAGCTCAACGAGATGATCGGCGACCCCGAGTACAAGATCGGCCGTCCGCGGCAGCTGTTCAACGGTGCCGTGTCTCGTGACGTGAAGCCGGTTGGCGAACGCTGAGGCGACCGCTTCCTTGGTGTGGAAACCCGGCTGCGGCCGGGTTTTCAGTTTGGGCGGGCGGTGCGCCGGAGGCATTGCCGCAGTGCATCAAAGCCCGCGCCTAAAATCACGCTTCAACTCACAGAAACCACGATCCATGGGTCGCACGCTCTACGACAAACTCTGGGACGAGCATGTCGTTCACACCGAAGACGACGGCACCACCGTGCTGTACATCGATCGCCACCTGGTGCATGAAGTGACCAGCCCGCAGGCCTTCGAAGGGCTGGAGCTCGCGCAGCGCAAGGTCTGGCGGCTTTCGGCCAATCTCGCGGTCAGCGACCACAACGTGCCGACCACCGACCGCTCGCACGGCATTGCCGATCCGGTGTCGAAGCTGCAGGTCGACACGCTCGACGCCAATTGCGACCGCGTGGGCATCACCCAATTCAAGATGAACGACCGTCGGCAGGGCATCGTCCACGTGATCGGGCCGGAGCAGGGCGCCACGCTGCCCGGGATGACGGTGGTCTGCGGCGACTCCCACACCTCGACGCACGGTGCCTTCGCAGCCCTTGCGCACGGCATCGGCACCAGCGAGGTCGAGCATGTGCTGGCCACGCAGACGCTGCTGGCCAAGAAGGCGAAGAATCTGCTGATCCGCATCGACGGCGTGCTGCCCAAAGGCTGCAGCGCCAAGGACCTGGTGCTGGCGATCATCGGCCGCATCGGCACCGCTGGCGGCAACGGCCACACCATCGAATTCGCGGGTTCGGCCATCCGCGCACTCAGCATGGAAGGCCGCATGACGGTGTGCAACATGGCGATCGAGGCCGGTGCGCGCGCCGGCCTGATCGCCTTCGACGACGCGACCATGGCCTATGTGCAGGGCCGCCCCTACACGCCGACCGGCGTCGAGTGGGAACACGCCGTCACCTACTGGCGCACGCTGCATTCGGACGCTGACGCGGCCTTCGATGCGGTGATCGAGCTGGACGCGGCGAGCATCCGTCCGCAGGTCACCTGGGGCACCTCGCCCGAGATGGTGCTGTCGATCGAAGACCGCGTGCCCGACCCGGCGCGCGAGTTGGACGCTAACAAGCGCGCTGCGATCGAGCGCGCGCTGGCTTACATGGCGCTGGAGCCGAACGTGGCCGTTGCCGACATCCGGGTCGATAAGGTGTTCATCGGCTCGTGCACCAACTCGCGCATCGAAGACATGCGAGAAGCCGCCGCCGTGGTGCGCAAGCTGGGCCGCAAGCTGGCGCCGAACATCAAACTGGCGCTGGTCGTGCCCGGCTCCGGCCTGGTCAAGGAACAGGCCGAGCGCGAAGGGCTCGATGTGGTGTTCAAGGCGGCGGGCTTCGAATGGCGCGAGCCCGGCTGCTCGATGTGCCTGGCGATGAACGCCGACCGGTTGGAGCCCGGTGAACGCTGCGCATCAACGTCGAACCGCAATTTCGAAGGTCGCCAGGGTGCGGGTGGGCGCACCCATCTGGTCAGCCCGGCGATGGCGGCAGCCGCAGCGATCGAAGGGCATTTCGTCGATGTGCGGCGCTTGCTGTGAACCGTTTGTTATCCAAGGAGATTTGAGATGAAACGCACTCTTTTTGCTCTTGCCGCCGCCCTCGTTTTCCTCACGGGCTGCAACACCATCGCCGGGGTCGGCAAGGATGTCCAGAAGGCCGGCGAGGTCGTCGAAGACGCCGCCAAGAAGAAGTGATGGCATGAAGCCGTTTCGCGTGCACACGGGCCTCGTGGCCCCGATGGACCGTGAGAACGTCGACACCGACGCGATCATTCCGAAGCAGTTCCTGAAGTCGATCCAGAAGTCGGGCTTCGGCGTGAACCTGTTCGACGAATGGCGCTACCTGGATGCGGGTTATCCGGGCCAGGATCCGGCAACGCGTCGGCCGAACCCGGATTTCGTGCTGAACCTGCCGCGCTATCAAGGTGCCTCGGTGTTGATCGCGCGCAAGAACTTCGGCTGCGGCTCGTCGCGCGAGCACGCGCCCTGGGCGCTCGATCAGTATGGTTTCCGGGCGATCATTGCGCCCAGCTTCGCCGATATTTTTTTCGGCAACTGCTTCAAGAACGGCCTGCTGCCTATCGTGTTGCCTGACAGCGAAGTGAGCGGCTTGTTTGACCTGGTCGCCGCATCGGAGGGCTACAGCCTCACTGTCGATCTGGAGCGGCAGGTCGTTGTCAAGGCCTGCGGCACCGAGTTGCCGTTCGAGGTGCAGGCGTTTCGCAAGTTCTGTCTGCTCAATGGGTACGACGACATCGGCTTGACCCTGCGTCATGCCGACAAGATCAGAGCCTATGAAGCCGCGCGTTTGCAGTCCAAGCCATGGCTGGCTCACCGTCTCTGAGCAGCCTGCCGTCGGCCTATGGCCGCATCTACCAAACGCTGTCGCGGCGCTGGTGGCTGGCCCTGCTGCTGATGGGCGTGAGCTTCGTGCTGTTCGGGCTGTCGACGTTGAACCTGCTGAATCTGCTCAGCGCCAACGTCAACTTTCTGGTGATGAACGGCCTCGATGCGGTACGTGACGGCGGCCTGTGGCAGTTGATCAGCCTGATCGGCCTGGGCTATTTCGCGGCGGCGTGCTACGTGGTCTTCAAGCTGTGCGAGAAGGTGTTGGTGGACAAGTTGACTTACGAGAAAACCAGGGATCCTGAGCTGTGAACATTGCAATTCTTTCTGGCGATGGCATCGGCCCTGAAATCGTGGCCGAAGCGGTGCGCGTGCTTGACGTCCTCGATCTGCGATTCGACACGGAATCGGCGCTGGTCGGCGGTGCCGCTTACGCGGCCCTCGGCCACCCACTGCCCGAGGCCACCTTGAAGCTGGCGCAAGGCGCCGACGCGGTGCTGTTCGGGGCCGTCGGCGACTGGAAGTACGACACGCTGGAGCGGTCGCTGCGTCCGGAGCAGGCCATCCTCGGTTTGCGCAAGCACCTCGGCTTGTTTGCCAATTTCCGACCGGCCATCTGTCATGCCCAGCTCACGCACGCGTCGAGCCTGAAGCCCGAATTGGTGGCGGGGCTGGACATCCTGATCGTGCGCGAATTGACTGGCGACATCTATTTCGGGCGGCCGCGCGGTCGTCGTGATGCGCCCGATGGTGAGTTCACGGGCCATCCGGAAGCCTTCGATACGATGCGCTACACGCGTCCGGAGATCGAGCGCATCGCGCATGTCGCGTTCCAGGCGGCGCGCAAGCGTGCTGCCGCGGGTGGCCACCAGGGCGCCGGTGCTCGCGTCACCAGCGTCGACAAGGCCAATGTGCTGGAAACCTTCCAGTTCTGGCGCGATGTGGTGACCGAGGTGCATGCGCAGTACCCGGATGTGGCGCTCGACCACCTGTATGTGGACAACGCGGCGATGCAGTTGGTCAAGGCGCCGAAGGCGTTCGATGTGATCGTCACCGGCAACATGTTCGGCGACATCCTGTCCGACGAAGCGGCGATGCTGACCGGCTCGATCGGCATGCTGCCGTCGGCGTCGCTGAATGCGCAGAATCGGGGGCTGTACGAGCCCAGCCACGGCAGCGCGCCCGACATCGCGGGCAAGAACATCGCGAACCCGCTGGCCACGATCCTGTCGCTGGCGATGATGCTGCGCTACTCGCTGAACCAGCCGGAAGCGGCACTGCGCGTCGAGGCGGCTGTCACGCGGGTGCTGGAGTCGGGTCTGCGCACCGCGGACATCTGGTCCGAAGGCACGCAACGCGTCGGAACCCGCGAGATGGGGTCGGCGGTTGTCGCGGCGGTGAAAGCAGCGTAAGTTGAGATTTTGAGGATTCGGGTTCGAAAGGCAAGGCAATGAAGTGGGTCGGCTTGGTGGGTTGGCGCGGGATGGTCGGTTCGGTGTTGCTCGACCGGATGCAGCAGGAGGGCGACTTCCCGCTGATCGAGCCGGTGTTCTTCAGCACCAGCAATGCCGGTGGCAAGGCGCCGGCGCAGGCGCGCAACGAATCGATCTTGAAAGATGCCTACGACATCGAGGCGCTCAAGCGCTGCGACATCATCATCACCGCGCAGGGCGGCGACTACACGAAGGCGGTGTACCCGCAGTTGCGCACGTCGGGCTGGCGCGGTTACTGGATCGACGCGGCCAAGACGCTGCGGATGAACGACAACGCGGTGATCGTGCTCGACCCGGTCAATCTGCCCGTCATCAAGGATGCGCTGAGTCGCGGTGTGCGCGATTTCATCGGCGGCAATTGCACCGTCAGTTGCATGCTGATGGGCGTCGGCGCGCTGTTCAAGGCCGATTGGGTCGAGTGGATGGCCTGCACCACCTACCAGGCCGCCTCGGGCGGCGGTGCACAGCACATGCGCGAGTTGCTCACGCAGTACGGCACGCTCAATGCGGCGGTGCGTCCGCTGCTGGACAACCCGGCGTCGGCCATCCTCGACATCGACCGGCAGGTGGTGGCCGTACAACGCGGCTTGTCGTCCGACGAGACCGCCCACTTCGGCGTGCCGCTCGGTGGCAGCCTGATTCCCTGGATCGACGCGGATCGAGGCGATGGCACCAGCCTCGAAGAATGGAAGGGCGGTGCCGAGACGAACAAGATCCTCGGGCGGGGCGTCGGCTTCTCGACGGCGGCGACGCCCATCGATTCGATCTGCGTGCGGGTGGGTGCGATGCGTTGCCACAGCCAGGCGCTCACCATCAAGCTCAAGCGCGACATCCCGCTGGCCGATATCGAGCAGTCGATTGCCAACGACAACCCCTGGGTGAAGCTGGTTCCCAACACGCGAGAAGCGACGGTGCAGCAGCTGACGCCGGTGGCGGTGACGGGCACGATGGGCATCCCGGTGGGGCGCGTGCGCAAGCTGGCGCTCGGACCACAGTATGTCGGCGCATTCAGCATCGGCGATCAGTTGTTGTGGGGCGCTGCCGAGCCGCTGCGCCGCATGCTGCGCATCTTGCTGGAGGCCTGATCTGCCGGAATGAGGCCATGTTGTTGTCTCAGCACGACAGGTGTGATGAACCGAGAATTGACCGTGGCACACACTGCTTTTCAGGCGACGCATGAGCTTGTCACCCTATCTGCTTGATGCTATTGTGTTTTGCTTGATTTACCTTTGTGATCGCCGTCCTGACTAGCGGCCGCGATTGTCTGGTGGGGCTGAACCACAGCCCGACCGCCTGGTGGGGAGACGCCTTGAAGAACACGACGCAGCAACTCGGGCGATTCGCTCTGACCAGTGTGGCCCTGGCCGCACTCACGCTGGGATCGACCGAAGCCTGGTCGCTCGGGCTGGGCCGTCTCGCGGTGCAGTCCGCGTTGGGCGAGACGCTGAGGGCTGAGATCGATGTCACCAGCCTGACGCCCGAAGAGGCCGGCAATCTCAAGATCCGCATTGCGCCCCCCGAGTCCTATCGCTCGCTGGGCGTGGACTACAACAGTGTGCTGCCCACCACCCAAGCGACGCTGCTCAAGCGCGCCGACGGTCGCCCCTTCTTGCGGCTGACCAGTGATCGCGTGGTGCAAGAGCCGTTTGTCGACGTGATCCTGGAGTTGTCCTGGTCCACCGGTCGACTGGTGCGCGAATACACCCTGCTGTTCGACCCGCCGGTGGCTCAAGCGCCGACGCCAGCACCTGCACCCGCAGTGGCCACGGCGCCCGTGTTCTCGGCGCCCCAGGCTGCGGCCGCGCCGCGCCCGCCGCGCCCTGCGCCCGCTCCAGCACCCGTGCCCACC
>JAKFUQ010000300.1 GCA_021732645.1 Rhizobacter sp.
ACCTGCTCTATGCAACGCCGAGCCAGACCAGCCTGGATAACAACACCGTCGATATGGACCGGGAGCGCGCTTCGTTCGCCGAAAATGCCATTAAGTACGAATCAACGCTGCAGTTCATCAATGGCCAGGTGCGCACGATGCTCGATGCGATAAAAGGCAGCAGCTCACCTTAGCCGCACTTTCTTTTCGAGGACGCAAAGTCGGCAACATGACAAATTTGTCATCAACCCGTCCCATTGCTGAATGAGCCCAGGTCCCAGAATGCTCTCAGATGGGAATGTCTTACAGAAACCGGTGTCTTGCTCCGAACCCGAACCTGAAAGCCTGAGGTAAAGTCAAGTGATGGGGTGGATCCGAACGCTTTTGATGTGGATGCTGGTCATCGCGATTCCCGGACAGGGAATGGCGTCGGTGACCATGGTCTCCTGCGGTTTGGGTCATCACCACTCTGCGCAGACTGCCGCCTCGCGGCAAGATGTTGAGAACATGCATGCTCATCCACACCCTGCGGACGCCATGCAAGCTGGCCATGGTCATGCGCAAGCGGACGAAGGTCGTGCCGGCTCGGGCAGCGATATCGACCACGCCAAGACTAATCACCACGTCAAGCAAAAGTGCAGCGTCTGCACCACTTGCTGCGTCGCTGCAGTCTTGCCGTCCGTCAGCGTCGCTTTGCGTGAACCCCTGCTGGCCGATTTCTTCCACGCACATGCGCCCCGCGGCGTCTCATCGATTTTGATCGATAGCCTCGAGCGGCCGCCTCGAACCGTCCTCGCCTGATACGTCCGTGACACGGTAGCCGCACCCTTCGCGGTGCTGCTCCGTCGTTTAACCGACCCGCACCCGTGCGCTTGCAGATGGCCCCGCGCCATCGAACCCGGGGCATCTAGCGAGGACTCTCATGTCACCGAAATACCGTGCCATCGTGACGGTGCTTTTGCTTGCCGGCGTGGCAACTGCCTCGTCGGCTCAGCAGTCAGGAGCGGCTCCATCCAGCGAAGTACCTGTCCGCCACAGCACCGCATCGGAGGCTTCAGCAACTCTCGCAGTTGCAGGCCGCACTGCTGGCTACCGCTCCGCCTTCGAGGGCTTCAAAGTCTTCGACGATCAACCTGTGCTGCCCTGGCGCGAGTCCAACAACCTTGTGGGCCGCATTGGTGGCTGGCAAGCGTATGCACGCGAAGGGCAGGGTGCTGCCGTCGCAGACAGTGTCAAACTGCCGGCCGCCGCATCATCGGGGGAGCCGGAGATGCCGAGCATGCCAGCCGCTCACGGCGGCATGACGATGCCGCCATCGACAAGTGCAGCGCCTGCATCCATATCCCCGGCGGCCAGTCCATCAAACCCTGCCAAATCCTCTATGCCCATGAGGGCGCGTCAGCCTGAGGCCTCCGCCTCTTCGCCCCAGCGCACGGCAACGCCCGCACGCGCCGCGGGGTCTGGCTTGGTACCAGGCGGTCACTCCAAACACCAGTCACCATGAACAACGATCTGTTCCAGCCGGCCTTACGAACAACTGACGGACTGCGCTCCGGCAGACCTGTGCCGGGCAAACGCGTTTTGATCGCTGCTGCGGCTGCGCTGACCCTGGCAGGCTGCGCCAGCACCGCAATCGACCAGAATTTCCGCAGCGTCCAGAAGATGACCCAGGAACGCTTGGGCTCCGAAGTCAAGTGGTTGACCAATGACGAGGCGCGCCGACAAGCACAGACGGATGCCGATGCGCTACTCACCAAACCGCTCGGCGCTGATGATGCGGTCCGACTGGCGCTGACCTACAGCCCGGCATTGCAGGCGATGCTCTACGAGGGTGCCGCTGATTCCGCCTCTGCGACCCAGTCGGCGCGACTTCCGAACCCCGTCTTTGCCTTTGAGCGACTGGTGCGCAATCCGGGCGGTGTGCGAGAACTGGAACTGACTCGCACGCTGAGTTTTTCCGTGCTCGATCTGCTGCTGTTGCCATCGCGGATGCGCTCGGCCGACCATCGGCAACAGGCCAGTCGCATCTCACTGGCGCGCAACGTCGTGCAAGTCGCAACTGAAACTCGCCAAGCCTGGGTCAATGCGGTGGCGGCGCAGCAGTCGCTGCAATATGTCCAGCAGGTCAAGGCGACCGCTGACGCCAGTTCCGAGCTGGCACGCCGGATGCAAGCGGTTGGCAACTACAGCAAGCTGCAGCGGGCCCGCGAACAAGCCTTTGCAGCCGATGCGGTTGCGCAATTCGCACGGGCCACGCAGGCCGCGCGCAGCAGCCACGAAGCGCTGGTCCGAGCGCTCGGCCTCAATGAGCAACAGGCCGCCGCACTCAACTTGCCCGAGCGCCTGCCCGACCTTCCGGCTCAGCCCATCGATGAGGCCACGGTCGCCAAGGCCGCTATGGAGCAGCGCCTGGACGTTCGCCTCGCACGCAGCAACCTCGACTTCGTGGCGAGCGAGCAGGGCTTGACGCGCATCACCAGCATCGTCAACGGTCTTGAGGTTGGCATCACCCGTAAAAGCGAGACCGGTCTGGCGCCGCAGCGGGGCTATGACCTGTCCGTGCCTCTGCCCATCTTCGACTTCGGTGATGCGATCCGGGCACATGCGGAGTCGACCTACATGTCGGCCTTCTATCGAGCGGCGCAAACCGCGGTGGATGCCAATTCACAGGTCCGTGAAAACTATGGCGCGTACCGTACCGCCTATGACCTTGCCAGGCACTACCGCGATGAGATCGTACCGCTGCGCAAGACCATCGCTGAAGAGAACATTCTTCGCTACAACGGCATGCTGATTGGAGTTTTCGAACTCCTTGCGGATTCGCGTGAGCAGATCGGCAGCGTCGTACAGGCCATCGAAGCCCAGCGCGATTTCTGGCTGTCCGATGCAGCCCTGCAGGCCACGCTGATCGGCCAGCCGATGGCTTCGATGGCAATGGACGGCGGCTCAGCCGCTGCCCGCTGAACGCACCTTGAACGGAACAATCATGACGACCAATCGACGTAATTTCCTGCTCGGTGGCGCCGGTGTTGCCGTCGCAGCCGCCAACGTCAGCAAGGTGGCGATGGCCGCCTTGCCTGAGCCTGTGATTCAGACCTCCGCTGGCACCATGCCGCCGCTCATCCCCAACACCGGTCGCAACTACAACCCCGTCGTCACCTTGAACGGCTGGACCTTGCCTTGGCGCATGAACAACGGCGTCAAGGAATTTCACCTTGTCGCCGAACCGGTCGTGCGTGAGATGGCCCCCGGCTTCAAGGCGCACCTGTGGGGCTACAACGGCCAGTCACCAGGGCCGACGATCGAAGTGGTCGAGGGTGACCGTGTGCGCATCTTCGTCACCAACAAGCTGCCCGAACAAACGTCCATCCACTGGCACGGACAACGCCTGCCCAACGGCATGGACGGGGTGGCAGGTCTCAATCAACCCGCGATCAAGGCCGGCAAGACCTTTGTCTACGAGTTCATCGCGAAGCGTCCGGGCACCTTCATGTACCACCCGCACTCGGACGAGATGACGCAAATGGCGATGGGGATGATGGGCTTCTGGATCACGCACCCGAAAGCGAAGCACCCGTTGATTAACGAGGTCGATCGCGATTTCGTCTTTCTGCTCAACGCCTACGACATCGAACCCGGTGCCTACACGCCCAAGATCATGACGATGCTCGATTTCAACCTGTGGTCCTGGAACAGTCGCATCTTCCCGGGCATCGATTCACTGAACGTCCGACAAAACGACAAAGTGCGTGTCCGCGTCGGCAACCTGACCATGACCAACCACCCGATTCATCTGCACGGACACGAGTTCCTCGTCACCGGCACGGACGGTGGTCCCACACCCAAGTCGAGTCGCTGGCCCGAGGTGACGACCGATGTTGCGGTCGGTCAAATGCGACAGATCGAGTTCACCGCCGACGAGCCGGGCGACTGGGCCTTCCACTGCCACAAGAGCCATCACACGATGAACGCAATGGGCCACGAGGTCCCGACGATGATAGGCGTGGAGCATCGTGGCGTTGTGCGCGAGATCAACAAGTTGATCCCTGACTACATGGTGATGGCCGAACGCGGCATGGCCGACATGTCGGAAATGGAGATGCCCATCCCCGACAACACCGCCCGAATGATGGGTGGCGAAGGCCCGTTCGGCTCGACCGAAATGGGCGGCATGTTCAGCATCGTCAAGGTGCGCAAGGACCAACCGCACGGTGACTACAAAGACCCCGGTTGGTACAGGCACCCGGCAGGAGAGGTCGCATTCGAGTGGACCGGCGCGTTACCAGAGCCTGCGCGCTTTGCCTCTGAGGGGGGCACGTCCATGCCGCCGTCGCGGCAGCAGTCGCCCGAGGAGATCGAGGTGCAGATCAGAAAGCCTGCGGCAGGGTCTTCACAACACAACCATTGACCTGCCGGTCAATCGACATCGTTAACACCACCTTCCCCCTAGTCACAACAGTTGAGGACTTCCAATGAAGAAATTTCTGATCGCCGCCTCTGCCGCGATGTTTGCCTTGAGCAGCCAGGCTCATGGCGATGACCATCACGCCGAGTCAAGCCCAACGTCGGGCGCGAAGGTAGCTGCTGGGCACGACCATGAACACGGCCACGGTGACGCCATCGGCGTTGCTGGCCGAGCTGATAAGGTCACACGGACCGTGACAGTTGAGATGACTGATTCGATGCGTTTCACGCCCGCCAGCTTCACTGCCAAGCAGGGTGAAACCATCCGCTTCAAGGTGAAAAACTCGGGCCAGCTCAAGCACGAGTTCGTACTCGGCACGGAGAAGGAACTCAAGGAGCACTACGAGCTGATGAAGAAGTTCCCGGAGATGGAGCACTCAGATTCGAACATGGTCACCGTTGCGCCAGGCCAGTTCGGCGAAGTGATGTGGCAATTCACCAAAGCCGGCAAGATCGACTTCGCGTGCTTGCAGCCTGGTCACTACGACGCTGGCATGAAGGGTGCCGTCAACGTCGCTGCGACCAAGGGTGCGGCCCTGAAGGAGGCGGGCCATGGCGACCACCAGCACTGATCCTCACCGCCGTGGCTGGCTGCTTGGCGCCACCGGCCTAGTCCTCGCTGGCGTGCTGCCGGGCCTCGGCTTTGCTCACGGCACCGCTGCCCGCCTCGAAATGTGGAGCAATGACGGCTGCGCGTGCTGCGACCAGTGGGCCAAGCACCTGCAGAGCTATCAGTTCGATGTGACGCAGCGTCAGATCGACGACGTCAGCGTGATGCGCACGCAGCTCGGCATGCCAGAGAAGTACGCAGGCTGCCATGTCGCGCGCGTGGGGCGTTACGCCATTGACGGCCACGTGCCCGCGATCGACATCCTCAAGCTGCTGCGCGAGCAACCGCAGGCAATTGGCCTCGCGGTGCCTGATATGCCCATGGGATCGCCCGGCATGGAGCGCGGCAATCACCGGGACCCATTCCAAGTGTGGTTGGTTGCCTTCGACGGCAATGCAACTGTTTTCAAGTCCTACCCCTGAAAGGAAATCTTCATGAAATTCAAGACCACCCTCATCGGCTTTTCGATTCTTGCGACCTCCAGCATCCTAGGGCTGGTTCAGGCTCAAACCTCAATGACCATGGCTCCCGGCGAGATGCAGATGAGCGCTGAAGCGATGACCAGCGGTGAAGTGCGCAAGGTCGACAAAGAGAACAAGAAGATCACCCTCAAGCACGCAGACATCAAGAATCTGGACATGCCCGGGATGACGATGGTCTTCCAGGTCAAAGACCCAGCGATGCTCGACATGGTCAAGCCGGGCGACAAGGTCATGTTCACGGCTGAGAAGGCCAATGGCACCTTGATGATCACCGCTATTCAACCCGCCAAGTAGCCGAACGCAAATTGGCGTTGACCCGCGTCAAGTACAGCTTCACCAAGCCATTTGACTGAACACCGATGACCCATGAATTGAGTGGGCTGAAGGATCAGCCGCACGAGGTGTTCACGAACCTCCTCGTTGCGGGTGGCTTCGTCGCCATCGTGATGATTTTGTTGGTGCTGTATTTGAGATGGAAACACCCGAAACCGCCAAAGGACCCTCGCACCGAAGTCGCCGCGAGGCGCTCGGGGCGAAAACCGCGACAAAGGCACTGATGGCAACAGCAGCACTGATAAACGCGCGCGAATTGTTCCATTCCATGTCCCATGGCAATTGCGATGGACGGGCAGAAAACGAATGACGTCCCGAAATGAAGCAAACGACGACCATTGGGTCGCGGATGACGTGCTGGATTGCGCCGTGGTGGGCGGCGGCCCGGCGGGTCTGACGGCAGGCCTCTATCTACGGCGTTTCCATCGAAGTGTGCGCGTCATCGATGCTGGCGACAGCCGCGCTCAGCGCATCGTGTGCTCGCACAACTACCCTGGCTTTCCTGATGGTGTGGCAGGCGGATATTTGCTGCAGCGGATGCGTCAGCAGTTGCTCCAGGTGGGCGGAGATTTGATCTGCGACACCGTTCAAAAGATCGATAGGCGCCCCGATGGCCTGTTTGTGCTGGCCTTGGTGCGCGGGCGCTTGATGGCTCGCAATGTGATCTTCTGCACGGGCGTCAAAGATCGATTGCCGACGCTGCCAGGCATAAAGCTCGCTGAGGGAGCTGACCGATTGCGCTATTGCCCCGTGTGCGATGGGTATGAGTTCACAGGCAAACGTATCGGTGTTCTCGGTAACTCAACGCATGGCATCAAGGAGGCCGCCTTCTTGCAACACTTCAGCCAGGACGTTTGGTTTATTGAGGTCGAAGGTCGACTCGATGACCTTGTCCACGATGTCGATATCGCTCAGTTGCCTCGGGTGCCCGGTGTGGCAAAGGCTGTCACCGTCAATTACGAGCGCAGTCCTGCCGTGACCATGAAAGATGGCAGTTGCCACGTGTTCGATGTTTTGTACGCAGCACTCGGCGTCGATCCGCGCACCCAACTGGCGATTTCACTGGGAATAGAACTCGACGATACGGGAACCATAGTGACCGATGCGCATGGCCGCACCAGCGTGAGCAATCTCTTTGCTGCGGGCGATGTTGCGAGCGGTCTCGATCAGCTCACGGTGGCGGTCGGGCAGGCGGCTATCGCTGCGACTGCGATCCACAACAGTTTGTAAGCCAAAGCTCACCGTGACGAGTCCCAACCGCGCGAGCGTTTTCTCAATGACGAACTTCCGTGATCTCTTGGAACCAGCCGGAACCGGCCCAGGAAGAAATACTGGAGGCACCTCAGTCTCCCGTAAGACACCCTGGACCCGCTCGGCTCACTACCTTCGGTTTCTGCTTCATTCGTATGGATCAATCCATGCGCTGAGCGCGCAACCTCCGTGAGCGCGTGAAGGGGTTTCTGAACGGCATGTGATTTCACGAGCGGCATGTGGCGGGATTTTTGTGGAGGCTTGAATTGAACCCGATGCGCCAATTATTTCTGTTGCTGTTGTTGGTGTCAGGCGTAGCGAGTGCTCAAAGTCTGCACGATGCAGTGGAAAAGGCATGGGAGCGTCAACCGGCAGCACAAGCTCAGATGTTGCGACGCGATGAACTCGCAGCACGCTTGAACGCGGCGAGTGCTTGGTTGCCGTCCCCGCCGAGCGTCGCGCTGCGCCAGCGCACCGATCGCCTGAACAGCAACAACGGCTCGCGTGAGTATGAAGCTGAGCTGGCCATTCCGTTATGGCTCCCCGGTCAAAGCGAGAAAGAATCGGCGGTGGTGTCGGCGGAGCAGGACTTGCAGCGTGATTCGCTTGCCGCGGCCAAGTGGAAGCTGGCCGGCGAAGTGCGTGAATCCTATTGGCAGACCCAGGCCGCCAATATCGACTTGCTTACGGCGCTGCGGCGCCGCAAGGACAGCATTGAACTTGTCGCCGATGTCGAGCGCCGGCTGAAGGCCGGAGATCTTGCCCGCACTGACTTCAACCAGGCCAAGGGTGCGGAGCAAGCCGCCCGAGTGGCTGTCAGCGAAGCCGAGTTGCGCTTGATTCGAGCGCAAGCGACCTTTGTTGCGCTCACCGGACTCGACACCTTACCCGCCGAGGGTGAAAACCTGGTGACCCATCCACCGCCGTCGAACGAGCATCCCCTGCTGCGGCAGCTCGAACGGGCGGCCAACACGGCCGATGCACGCATGCGCCTGGCGTCCAGCATCAAGCGCGACAACCCCGAACTCACTCTGGGGTTGCGTCGCGAACGGGGATCGAATCCTGAGCCGTATGCCAACAGCCTGACCGTCGGCATTCGCATTCCGTTCGCCACGGACGGACGCAATCAGCCCCGCATCGCGGCAGCCAACGCTGATTTCATCGAGTCGAGCACTGCCCTGGCGCGGGAGCGAGAACGACTCGCATCCGAGGTCCGGATCGCTCAGGGCGAACTCGATCAGACGAGAAGCGCGCTGGATCTGGCAGAAGAGCGACAACGGCTCGCTATTGAGAACGATCAGTTGATTGCCAAAGCCTTCAGCCTGGGCGAAATTGATCTCGCGTCGCGGCTGCGAGCCGCGACAGAGCGCTATGCAGCCGTCGGTGACTTTGCGCGCAGCCGACTTGAATCCGCGCGTGCAATTTCTCGCCTCAACCAGGCTTTCGGAGTACTGCCATGAAGCTGTTTCGACTTTGGTTCTGCATTGTTCTGCTGTTGCCCAGCGTGCTTCTCGCTCATGGTGACGAGGACCATGGCTCCGCGCCGGCTGTACCGGCATCACCGGCCGCGCAGGCCCTCCGCGTGGAAGCCACCAGCGAACTTTTCGAAGTGGTGGGTGTGCTTGATGGTGGGAAGTTCGTGATGCATCTCGACAGGTTCGCCAGCAACGAACCGGTGGCTGACGCCAAGATCTCCGTGGAAGGCGGGGCACTCCAGGCGACAGTGGCCGTCGAGCACGATGGGATCTACACCGCGGCGGCTGCAGGGTTGGCCGCACCGGGCACCCATCCGCTGGTGTTCACCATTCAGGCCGGTGAGGTGAGCGACTTGCTGACGGGTGACTTGGTCGTGCCCGGCCCGGCTGCTGCCGCAGCACATACGGACACCTTCTATTGGCGCTCGAATGCATGGCTTGCGCTGCTCACGTTGGTGGCTGCCCTGATCCTCGGCGCTAGCGCAATCGCGTGGCGCCGCCGTCGCACCGCGCAGGCTGGAGCATTTCAATGAACGGCAGGCATCGATTGTTGCCACACACCTTTGCAGCGGTTCTCCTGGCCCTCGTCGGCACGGCAGCGCACGCGCATGGCGACGAGGATCACAGCAAGGACGCACCCAAGTCCGCCGTCAACGGCACCGCGCAAGTCAGAACGGCTGGAGAAGGCGGCACCACATCACCGCGGCGGCTACCCGAAGGCAGCGTCAACGTGCCGAAAGCGGTGCAACGCCTGTACACGCTGCGCACGGTGGTCGTCGAAGAACAAGCGCTGCCCAGCAGCGTGGAGTTGAAGGGCACGGTGATTGCGGATCCAGCCGCGGCCGGGCGCGTGCAGGCCACACAGCCGGGCATCGTGCGGCCGGGGCCGGGCGGCCTGCCGCATCTGGGGCAGAAGGTGGCACAGGGCCAGGTGCTGGCCTACCTGGCGCCGCAGGCGACCGGTTTGGAGCGCGCGGGCACCCAGGCGCAGCTGGCCGAAGTGAACGGGCAGATGGTCATTGCCGAACAGAAGGTGCAGCGCTACGCGCAACTCGAAGGCAGCGTGCCGCAGAAGGAAATCGACGCCGCACGCGCCGAGGTCGCCAGCCTCGCCCAGCGCAAGCAGGCGCTGTCCGCCGGGCTGGGCGGGCGCGTGGCGTTGACGGCACCAGTCCCCGGCGTGATCAGCAGCAATGCCGTGGTCGCAGGCCAGGTGGTGGATGCGCGCGAATTGCTGTTCGAGATCGTCCGCCCCGACCGGCTGCTGGTTCAGGCCCTCGCCTACGACGCTCGCATCGCCGCCGACATCGAACAGGCGGGCGCCATCACCGCGGCCAAGGAGCCGCTGCGGCTGGCCTTTCTGGGCGGGGGCCTGCAGTTGCGCGAACAGGCGATTCCGCTGCAATTTCGCATCATCCCACCCTTGCCGGCGCTGGCGGTGGGGCAGCCCGTGACGGTGATCGTAGCCACCCGCTCGCGTGTCAAGGGCTATGCCGTGCCGCAGTCGGCCCTGACGCAGAACACGGCCAACGAAACCGTCGTCTGGGTGCACGAATCGGCCGAGCGCTTCAAGCCGCGCAAGGTTCAGGTGCAGGTGCTGGACGCGACCCGTTCGGTCGTCACCTCTGGGTTGAACGCTGGCGAGCGTGTCGTCACGCAGGGCGCCACCCTGCTTTCGCAAGTTCGCTGAAGGCACCCGTTCCATGTTCAAGACCATCATCGACACCAGCCTCAGCCAGCGGCTGCTGACCCTGGCCTTTGCCGTCATCCTGATGGCCTACGGCGCACTGGTGCTCCGGGGCACACCGGTCGACGTCTTCCCCGACCTGAACAAGCCCAGCATCACCCTGCTCACCGAAGCCGGCGGCATGGCCCCGGAAGAGGTCGAGCAACTCGTCACCTTCCCGATCGAGACCACGATGAACGGCATGCCGGGCGTGAGCCGGGTACGGTCCGTTTCTGGTGTCGGCCTGGCGGTGGTGACGGTGGAGTTCGAGTGGGGCAGCAACATCTACCTCAACCGCCAACAAGTGGCCGAGCGGTTGGCGCTGGTGCGCGAGCAACTGCCGCCCGGCGTGACGCCACAGATGGGGCCCATCAGCTCGATCATGGGCGAGATCATCCTGCTGGCCCTGCCGGTGGACCCCGCCAAGGCCAGCCCGATGCAGGCGCGTGAATACGCCGACTGGGTGCTGCGCCCGCGCCTGCTCACGCTGCCTGGCGTGGCGCAGGTGA